>CAZTHU010000016.1:0-13039 GCA_964613575.1 uncultured Eubacteriales bacterium
AGTTGAATTTTTGCGATTAACTGCTAAAGGAGGAAGGTTTATGCAATTGCGCAAGAGGTATTTAAAGTTGTTCTTGCATATGGCGGTTCCATTTGGTTTTCTAATAGGGATATTTTATGCACTTACCCAAGGAATTTATCTGGGGGTAGTGATTGGAGTATTGTTGGGAGTATTATATGGTGTTGTAACGACATTAGTTCTAGGATACCTCCATGTTAGTTCGGCTAAAAAAAGCGTATTGGAAGACGACTATTCAAGAGCAGTACATGAGGTAAATCAGCAAGAAAGGCTTGAACTCTCAGTGCCTTATGAAAAAGCTTTTAACCTCTGCCTTGAAGCGTCGGAAGTTTTGCATAGGGTTAAAATAGAAAATTACGACTATGCTGAAGGAATTATCCAGGCAAAAACTGGGGTGAACTGGGATACCTTTGGAGATTTGATCTCTTTTAAATTGATTGCCAGTGACGACAATTATACCGACATAGAAATTACCAGCAAACCGAAGGTTTACCAGTTGCTCGATTACGGTAAAAACTATCGTAATGTAAAAAATATTAGGTCCTACTTAGAGGGCTAAACTTCCCAGAAATTTCGTGCGTAAATCTAAAAACTATATATTTTACCAGCCATATCCCAAAAGGCGCTCTATTTTTGATTTTTGGGGACAGGTTCTTTTGAGGGACATTTGAGGGACAGGTTTTTGAGGGACAGGCTAGTGTTTAGTGTTTTGATTGGGACAAGGAACCTGTCCCTGTTCTTATTTCTTTTGCTTATTGTCTTCTTAATATTTCATTTACTGGGACAGCTAAACCTATTTGCTTATTGTCTTCATGGGTAGATGAGGTTGTAGTGGCAAAGATTATTCCAATAACATTACCATTAGAATTTATGACAGGACTACCACTATTTCCCTTATGAATGGGTGCTTTGATCTCTAAAACAGGTATATCTAAACTGTTTATACTTCTAGTACCAAGTACCTTTCCTTGGGTAACTACGTTAAAAAAACTTAGAGGATTACCGATAATAGTTACAGTGTCACCTTTTTTAGGTTGCGAGTGATTTTCTAAAGGCAATGAAGGTAATTTATTATTTGTATCTATAGATATAAATGCTAAGTCTACCGCGGGAAATTTTTCCCATTTGGCAGCTGAATATCTAGAGTTGAAAGGGAAGGTAATATTTAGGGATTTAGAGTCACTTATAACATGCTCGTTTGTAATGATAAGACCCTTAGGGTCTATATTAAAGCCTGTGCCTCTTCCGTTTGCACCGCTAACCATTACTACAGAGTCTTTCCACTCTTTAATCTCTGTATTTTGTGATAACACAATAGACCTTGCTAAAATTTTAATAGAAGGTAAATTTAAAAAAGACATTAAATTCCCAAGGACTGTTATTACAAGAGTTAATGATATAAATAATGCCAAGAGTCGAAATATTATCTTTATTGCTTTTGTATTGTTATTCTCGCTAATTTCTTCGTTACTTGTTAGGGAAATTAAGTCATCATCTTCTTCTGATTCAAAAAACACATCTTCGTCTGTTTTGTTCTCAGGTTCATTTTCCATAATTGAGCGCCCCTCTTATTTAAAAGTAAAAACTTTATTTATTTAATCTTACTACAAGGGAAATGTTAAATCAATTAAATAAGGGTAAAAATGACATATACTTTGCTGTGATCATATTTTTGATATCTTGCAAATATAAGTTTTAGGTGTTAAAATTATCTAGGATTTAGATTATGTTTGTAGGAGATGATGCAGTTGACTAGCCCGATAACCTTGAAAAAGGTTTTTAGTGATAAAGCTTTTTTAGTTATATTATTATTGGGATTTTTACTTAGATTTATGTGGTGTACTTATTTTCCAACATATCCTGAGACTGATTTTATGTGGTATCATGTTAAGGGGGCAGAGATTGCACAGGGGCAAGGGTTTTTAAATGGAACCTATCCTGACTATGCTGGAATTACTGGTGAGCCTACGGCTTTTAGACCAATTGGATATCCTGCGACTTTAGCTGCTATTTATTACTTCACAGGACAAAGCATTTATGCTGGTAAAATGCTAAATGTATTTTTATCAGTTCTTTCGATTATGCTTTTATATATAATATGTAGGCGATTCTTTTCTCGTAAATTTTCCCTTGTTTGTGCAAGCTTACTTTCCTTTTCGCCACTTGCTATTATTTATACTGGGATCTTAGGATCCGAAACGCTTTTTATGACATTACTTCTTTTTTGTGCTTATTTTATGTTAGTAAGTAGAAGACCAATTGTAACAGGTGTTTTAATTGGTTATTTAGCACTTGTAAGGCCTATAGGTATGTATTTTTTAGCGTGTCTAGTTTTATTTATTTTTCTAGATAAAAACTTAGATTGGAAAAGAAAATTAAGGCAATCGCTTGCAATTGTTATATTTGCTTTTTTAATTATTACACCGTGGCTTGTAAGGAATTACCATGCTTTTGGCACACCTGTATATTCAACAAATGGAGGTTATGTGCTATATGTTAATAATAATCCTTATGCAACAGGTACCTGGAGTAATCCCTTAGAATATCCTGATAGCCCTTTTAAAAAGCATTATCACGAGGATTGGTTTGATGAGCTTTCGATGCATAATGAGGGGAAAAGTTTAGCCACCCAATGGATACAACAAAATCCTGCAAGTTTTATTAGACTTTCCTTTAAGCGGTTAGCTAACACGTACTGGACTAAACTAGATGATATTATGTGGGGATTTACTACGGGTGTTGATAACTGGCATCCTTATTATACAAGGGCAATATTGCTCCAAAATATATTGTTTAAGCCTTTTAACATAGTTCTTTGGTTTGGTATGCTAGTGCTTTTTATAAAGGTTATAAAGGATGTGTTCAAAAAGAAAAAGTATAGAAGTAACAGCCCCAATTTGTTATTTATGTTTATACTAATCATGTTTGTATATTTTAACTCCATGATATTTGTTTTGGAGGGGAATTCAAGGTATGTAGTTCCGCTATTTCCATTTTATAGTATGGTTGTAGTTTATGTTTTGTCAAAATTTGAGTTTAAAAGATTTTGGAAGAAAGTTATATCTGAGTAGTAAGTTATTAAAAGAAAGAGGGTTTTGATATGAGATTAGGGATTGTTGGGTTGCCAAATGTAGGTAAGAGTACGTTATTTAATTCAATTACAAAGGCTGGTGCAGATTGTGCAAATTATCCTTTTTGTACAATTGAGCCAAATGTGGGAGTTGTTTCGATACCCGATGAAAGATTAACACATTTAGCTAAGATTTATGAGCCTTTAAAAGTTATTCCTGCAGTTATTGAATTTGTTGATATAGCTGGTTTAGTTAAGGGAGCTGGAAAGGGTGAGGGATTAGGTAATAAATTTTTATCCCATATTAGGCAGGTGGATTCAATTGTACATGTGGTAAGGTGTTTCGATGATTCTAATATTGTTCATGTGGATGGATCTATTGGTCCAGTGAGGGATATAGAGATTATAAATTTAGAGCTTATATTCTCGGATCTTGAAGTAATTGATAGAAGGATCGATAAAACGGCTAAGCTTTTAAAGACAGGTGATAAAAAATATAAAGTGGAGCTAGAGATTTTAGAGCAGATAAAAAAATATTTGGAGGAAGGTAAGACAGTTAGAAATATCGAATTTAATGATGAACAAATGGAGTTTGTAAATCAGCTTGACTTATTGACGGCAAAACCTGTTATATATGTTGGAAATGTATCAGAAGATGAGTTAACTAATTTAGATAAAAATCCGTATGTAAATGAGTTAGAGAGCTTTGCTAAAAAAGATGATGCTAAGCTGGTAATTATATCAGCTAAGATTGAAGAGGAGTTATCACAGTTAGATGATGAGGAAAAACAAACTTTCTTGCAAGATCTTGGTTTAGCCGAGTCGGGATTAGATAAGCTAGTTAAAGCAAGCTATAGCCTTTTAGGTCTTATAAGCTTTTTAACTGCAGGTAAGGATGAAGTAAGAGCGTGGACTATACCTAAAGGCATAAAAGCACCAGGGGCTGCTGGTAAGATTCACACTGATTTTGAAAGAGGTTTTATAAGGGCTGAAATAGTTTCATATGATACTTTGATGGATTGTGGAAGTTTTAATTTAGCAAAGGAAAAAGGTTTTGTAAGATCTGAAGGTAAAGAGTATGTTATGCAAGATGGAGATGTTACGCTATTTAGATTTAATGTGTAAAACAATTATTTCAAAAAGCATATATAGGCCGTATGGACAAAGTTTTTTAAGTAGCTAATAAATACTATACAGGAGGGATGTTTTATGAATGATAAGTATGAACCTTTTACAATTGATGAAGATGCCTATTCTAGTCAAAGTGCTTCAGAGTTAGAAAAATTAAAAACAAAGAAAAGTATAAGAAAGATAGTGTTAATTACAATAATATCGGTTTTATTGGGGCAGATATTGTTAGGTGGCATTGCTTTATGGGGATTACACTTATACAATCCTAACTTCTTAGGATTAGGCGAAGCTTCAGAAGATTCTCAAGTAGGTAAAAGTATACTTGATGACGATGACGATGATGAAGAGGTTGTTCAAAATATTGTAGTAGAAAGCGATAGCCCACAAATAGTTGAGATAGCCGAGAAGGTTGGACCTAGTGTTGTAGGTATAAGAGTAACTGCAAAAACTAATATATCTTGGTTTTTTGGGGATATTCCTACAGAATCTGTTCCAGAAGGTTCAGGAATTATAGTAAGTGAGGATGGATATATTTTAACTAATGATCATGTTATTGCATCTGCGTTAGATGAAAGAACTAATAACACTACTGAGGGTTCAAAGATAGAGGTCCTTGTACATGAAGAAGACGAGCTTTATAAGGCTACTGTGGTAGGTAGGGATAGAAGAACCGATTTAGCGGTACTAAAGATAGAGGCAAAAGAAGCCCTTTCGGCGATAAATTTTGGAGATTCAGATGAGATTAGGGTAGGTGAACTCGCAGTTGCTATTGGGAACCCTGGTGGGCTTGAATATATGGGGTCGGTAACCTCTGGAATAGTTAGTGGACTAAACAGAACGATACCTTTAGAAGATGGTAAGGAGCTACATCTTATTCAGACAGATGCGGCAATTAATCCTGGCAATAGTGGTGGTGCATTGGTAAATGGTAATGGTGATTTAATTGGTGTAAATGCGGCTAAAATTGGTGGAAGTGGTTATGAGGGTTTAGGATTTGCGATACCATCAAATATAGTTAAAGAGGTTACATCAAGCCTTAGGGAACATGGTTATGTCACAGGGAGGCCATTGCTTGGAATATTAGTTGATCCACGTTATACCCCTGAGGTTGCAGAGCGCTATGATATGCCTGTTGGTGTTTTGGTAGAAGAGGTGAGTTTGTTTTCTGGTGCTTATAACGCTGGTATTAAGCGTATGGATGTTATAAAAAAGTTTGACGGAGAGAGTGTTTCTAGTGTAGAAGAATTAAATGAGGTAAGGGATAGATTTAGTGCTGGCGAAACAGTAGAGGCAAAAGTTTACAGAGATGGGGAGTTTTTAACTATTGAAATTACTTTATCAGAAGATGAAGGCACGTTTTAAGAAAAGATGATCGAAATAGAAATAAGAAAAGGGGTTTTTATGAAGAGGCAAAAAGTTGAAGAAATTATAGATATTTTAGATGATATGTACCCGGATGCAAAGTGTGAGTTAAATTATAACTCCACTTTACATCTTTTAGTGGCAACAATGCTTAGTGCACAGTCGACTGATAAAGTGGTGAATAAGGTTACAAAAAAACTATTTGAAAAATACAAAGAGCCTAGTGATTTTTTGAAATTAACTGCGCATGAGCTAGAGGAAGAAATTAAGGAGATTGGTCTTTATAAAAACAAAGCAAAAAATATTTTAAAAACATGTGAAAAAATAGTGTTTAGTTTTAATGGAATTGTTCCGAAAAGTATAGAGAGATTAGTTTTACTGCCAGGAGTCGGAAGAAAAACAGCAAACGTTGTTTTAAGCAATGCTTTTGGTATTCCTGCAATAGCTGTTGATACTCATGTTTTTAGGGTTTCTAATAGAATTGGATTAGTCAACGGTAAAACTGCGCAAGATGTTGAAAAGCAGTTAATGGAAATGATTCCTGAACATAGATGGAGTAAAACCCATCACGTTTTAATTTGGCATGGAAGAAGAATTTGTTATGCAAGATCACCTAAATGTGGGGATTGTCGATTGAAGAATAGGTGTGAATATTTTGTGAAGTTAACTTAATAGTTGAAGAAAGAATACATGCTAGTAAGTTAGGAGGAATTTTATGGTAGGCGTCATGGATAGACGAGAACGGTTTTATTTGAAAATATATTGGACAATAATGGTTTGTGTAGTTTTGGTTTTGTACTTTTTTCAGGGAACTGAAAGACTATTTGGAGATAATTTGATTGTGTTTAAGGTATGGGTTATATCATTTGTTATATCCATAAATTTGGCAAAGACTTTGATGGTATATAGTGGGAAGTTTTGTAGTGAGACATATTTTTATTTTTACAGGATGATTGAAATAGTTTTGTTGGTGAGTATTGTTACAATGTTTGAAACATACCCTTGGCTTTATATAATGTTGTTTTTCCCAATTATGGCAACAAGCATAACAAGGGGGGTTTTTAGTGGTGTAGTAATGGGGTTTTATGCCTCTTTACTTAATATCTTATTTTTATTTGCTTTGCATTACCATTTTTTAGATATGGATTATCAACTTTTTTTGCAGAGGCTTGAGAGTATGTATCCTTATTATGCGATTACACTTTTTCTACCTTTCATAGTATTATTTGAATTTAATAATAAGAGTAGTTTAGACTTATTTAGGCCAAGTAATAATAAAAAGGATATACAAGGAAATATTAATAAATTAATTGAGTCTAGTCAAATGTTAGAAGATTCTAATACCATTTTAGAAGACACTAATGCAGAGCTTTTCACGGTACAGTGTATAGTAAAAGAGATAAACTCTATTTTAGATTTTAAGAATCTTTCAGAGAGTGTACTTGATATAATTCTAGGTGTAACAGGCGCAAAAAGTGTTAGTTTGTTAACAATAATGGGTAAATCTAAAAAAATGAACTTAGTTTGTTCTAGTATAAAAGATAGTCAGAGTCGATTGATATTAGAAGATTATGCTAATATGAGCATATTAAAAGATTTGCTAAAGGAAAAACAATTAAAATATTATAACAACGTAGATATAAATAATGAGCTTATTATTGATAATCGTAATATGTCCTCTGTTATGATCGTTCCTATAAGTAGTTTAGCCAATAAAGAAGGTGTTATATTGGTAGAGCATAGTTTGAGAGGCTATTTTAGCGAAGAAATGCTAAGATTGATGGATGTAATTTCCCAGCAAATTTCCTTAGTTTTTGAGAAGGTTTATCTATATGATCAAATGCATGAGCTTGCGATTAAAGATGGTTTAACAGGTATATATAATAGGGTTTATTTTCAAGATAGATTAAAAGAGGAAATAGAGGTTGCAAAATATAATAATACGGAGCTTTCGATTGTTTTATTTGATATAGATAATTTTAAGACTTTTAATGATACGTATGGGCATATGTTGGGGGATAGTGTTATTAAGAATGTAGTAAACGTTGTTAAAGATGAGCTTAGAAAAGATGATGTTTTTGCTAGATTTGGCGGAGAAGAGTTTGTAATAATATTTGCTAATACAGATTCTGAAAGGGCATTTTATAAGACGGACTATATAAGAGAAATGCTAGAAAAAGCTTATATATTTTATGGTAATAAAAAGATAAGAGTAACAGCAAGTTTTGGAATATCTAGCTATCCGATAAATGGTTCTAATAGTGATGAACTTATAAACGCAGCTGATGATGCACTTTATAGCGCAAAAAAATCCGGAAGAAATTGTGTTTTTAAAAAATGAGTGTTTACACACTTTTTAGGGTGATTGTATATACTATAATTAGAAGTATTAGATATGAGGATGAGATTATGAGGGTTTATGTTGTTAAACTACCGAAGTTTGCAAGTGTTATAGTAAGGAGTTTTTCTAAATTTTTCTAGATTAAAAATGTTGTGGATAAATCATGGAATTGTCCACAGGTTATACACAACCTGTGGACAATGTGGGCGTAAGTGTGCGTGTTAAGGCACTGATAACAAAAGATTATAGAGTGTGGATTTTTTTGAACTATCCACAAAATTATCTTAGTATTTGTGGATATGGTAGTTTACTGGTTAACATTTTGTATATTTCTTCAAATATTTTTTTGTTATTTAGTATCAAATGATGATTTGCTTTTTCGTGAAAGTCTGGTTGCATAATATTTTGTAGAATTCTTTTATCTTCTCCTACATTATACATCTTGGTTGGAATTTGCCACATATCAAGTTTTGATGATTCTGGGCTTACTAATTCGTCATATTGGACAATGATATTACCTACTTTAAGTTGGTTATTAAGCCCCTTATTTATCATATTTGGGAATTTATCCACAAAAAGTTTGCTGTCTGTGGATAAGTCTCTTATTGTTTTATCATCATATAGTGACTTTCCTATAGTTGCTAGTGGAGTTCCTTGGTGAGGGGTTGCTAGAAAAATGATTTTGCTAACATCATTTCTTTTAAGGTTGTATTGTTTTGTGCTAGTATAAAATCTTGCAACTAGACCGCCATAGCTATGGGCGACTAAATTAAATTTATTTACAAGGATTTGTTCTTCAAACATTTCCTTTCTTTTTTTATCTAAAATATTGAATAAATCATTCGATGAAGATTTAATACCTTTAGTAGAGTCATATTGGTACTTAAAACAAGTAAAACCTTTTTCTGTTAGAAAATTTTTAAGATTATTAAAAGAGTAATCAAAATCTCTATATCCATGGACAAATAGAACAGGTATTGGGGTAAGTTTTATTGTATTTAATGCTCGATATTCACTTTGTTTTAAACCAGAATAGATTTTGACAGTCTTTTCCTCTAAAAGTGGTTTGTCTTCAGGAGTTTTAGGTTTAATATAAAATAAAAATTCGCCTTGTTTATTAGTAAAAGAATTTTTTGATATTGCCTTAGCTTGTCCATCTATTTTAATTTTAACCCTTCTAAATCTTGCAGGAGTTCCGTCGGGGTAGATAACCTTTGTTTTATAATAAAAAAGGTTATCTGGATGTGAAGAAATTTTTGTGATATAAGGTATTAATTGATTCGTGATTATGGTGAGATCTTCGTCATTGTACATATATATTTTTAAAATGCCTAAATGGTTAAGTATAAAAGTAATAAAAACAAAACTTGTTACAAGAAATATAATAATAAATGTTTTAGGATTTTTCATAAATATATTTTTCCTTTCAATTAAGCTCATTTTAATTAATTATAATATAATTAATACTTTAAAAACAGAGTAAATTTTAGAATTATAAAAAAATTTTTGGGTACAATATTTAAAAAAAGGAGATGATTTTTATGATAGTTAAAGAAATTATGACTCAAGATGTTGCTAGTGTTGAGTCTGATACAACTGTTGCAGATGCAGCAAGTTTAATGACAGAATATGACATTGGCTCTGTTCCGGTTTGTAGAAATGATAATGTAGTAGGAATTTTAACAGATAGAGATATTGTGTTAAGAAATATAGCCCAAGGTAAAGATCCTTTAAAGACAAGGGTAGAAGATGTTATGACAAGAGATATCTTTACGGTTTCACCTGAAACTCAAATTGAAGATGCGTCTGAAATAATGCTTTGTCAACAAGTTAGGCGATTACCGATAGTTGATAAAGATAAACTTGTAGGGATTGTATCTTTAGGTGATATAGCACTAGAAGAGGAATTAGAATTTGAGGCTTCAAAAGCTTTGTCTGAGATTTCAGAAAAACGCAAATAGAAGTTACTAGTACGTAATATCGTTTTTCTTATCCATGCTAATGAATATATACACTGACATGTGCAGATAGAAAAAATAGAGGGAGTTTTCCCTCTATTTTTTTTTGTTTGTTTAAGGTATAATAGCAAGAAGAGAGGTTGTTTTAAGAAAAACAATATGTTAGGAGTGTTTAGATGTTAAATATTTTTTTGAGATTAACAGCTGTGACATTATTAGTGATTGCTTTAATTGGATTTGTAGGTTGTAGTGATGAAGACGAAGAGCAGCAAACACAAACAAGGCAAATACATAATAGGATATTAGTTTTGAGAAATAGCTCTTCTTATGGGGATGTAATAAATTCTCAGCTGCTTAAAGGTATAGAGAATGTAAAAAGTGATATTTCGGATACTAGGATAGAGATATCTCGAAGATTTTCGAGCGAGGACTCGTTTAGGGTTACTATAGAGAATTTTATTAGAAGTAATGGTGATTTTGTTATAGCCACAGGTAATTTATATAGTGATGCTTTTTTTCAAATAGCGTTAGATAATCCAGATGTTAAATTTGCAGTATTAGATGGTGAGATTTCTGATATAGATAAGGATTCAAATATAGTTTCGTACATATATGATTCATATACGATGGGGTATTATGCGGGGGTTATTGCAGGGCATCTATCACAAACAGGTTATGTAGCTTATATAGGTGGGTATAAAGATAATACAAGAGAACGATATGAAGAGGGTTTTAGAAGAGGGGTGACTAGCGTTAGAAATAATGTAAGGGTTAGAGATAAATACGTGGGGGAAACAGAGGATGGTTTTGATTATCCAGAAATGGCATATATAATAGCTGATGAAAAATATTTAGGCAACATAGATATTATTGCCCATAATGCAAAAAATTCAGCAGAGGGTATATTTGAAGCAGCCATTGATAATCAAAAATTTGTTATCGGATATGGGATAGACGAAACTATAATGGTAGAAGATATTGACAAAAGAATTTTTTACACAAGTGTTATAAAAAGATATGATGTAGGTGTTGATATGGCAATAAGAAATTTTCTTTCAGGGTTTGTCGGTGGTAATTTAGTTTTAGATGGAAGACATGATGCTATTGACCATACGCTAAATAGCGCAAATGAGGATATTCAAACTATCGAAGATTATCTTATTGCATTAAAATTAGAGATGAAAGAGTGGAGATACTGATGATGTATCTGTCAAAGTTTTTCTTGAATTTTTCTAGGTGTGTGTTAGTATAATACTTAATGGATTGTTTAGATAAAGTTAGGCTTAAAAAGAAATTTATGATATAGAAAAAGGGGGAGTTTGTTTGTTTGGCATAGGTAAAGATATTGGAATAGATTTAGGTACTGCTACTGTTCTTGTTTACATAAAAGGAAAAGGTATTGTTTTAAGAGAACCATCAGTTGTGGCTATTGATAATAATACGAATAAATTACTTGCGGTTGGAGAAGAAGCAAGAAGAATGTTGGGTCGTACACCAGGGAATATAGTTGCAATTAGACCATTAAGAGATGGCGTTATTTCAGATTATGATGTTACTGAAAGAATGCTTAAATATTTTATAAATAAGGTGTCGGGAAAACGAATATTTCAGTTTTTTAAGCCTAGAATTATGGTTTGTGTTCCTAGTGGAGTAACTGAGGTTGAAAAAAGGGCGGTTGAAGATGCAGCTCTTCAAGCAGGTGCAAGAAGAACATATCTTATAGAAGAACCGATAGCTGCGGCGATAGGTGCAGGTATTGATATTGCTAAGGCTTATGGTAATATGGTTGTAGATGTTGGTGGTGGGACGACTGATATAGCTGTTATTTCTTTAGGCGGAACGGTTGTTAGTAGGTCAATTAAGATAGCTGGGGATAAATTCGATGAAGCCATTGTAAGATATATGAGAAAAAAGCATAATATAATGATTGGAGAAAGAACAGCTGAAGATTTAAAGATAAATATAGGAACGGTATACCCTAGAGAAGAGGATACTACATTAGAAATAAGGGGTAGAAATCTTATTTCTGGATTACCAAAAACGATAACTGTTTCTTCATCGGAGATGATGGAGGCTTTGGAAGAGTCGGCTACAAGCATAGTTGAGGCTGTTTACTCTGTACTAGAAAAAACTCCACCAGAACTTGCGGCAGATATTAGTGATAGAGGTATTGTTTTGACAGGAGGGGGAGGGTTACTTTATGGATTAGACAAGCTTTTGCAAGAGAAAACAAATATCAAGGTATACATAGCTGAAGATTCGGTTTCGAGTGTTGCAATAGGTACAGGTAAGGCTTTAGATAGTATAGAGGCTCTAGATAAAAGTGTTCGTTCTCAAAGAAAATTAAGAAGGGCTCAAGCGTAGATTAGTCTACTATTTTTAACTTATATGGGTCGTAGGCAACTACCTTGTTTCTTCCGTTTTCTTTGGCTGAATATAAAGCTATATCTGCTGATTTTATTAAGTTTGTTTTGTCGTTTGCATAGTCTGGGTAGGTAGATATGCCCAGACTACACGTTAACGGTGGTAGGTTAGAGCCTTCAAACATGGGCATAGTAGCAGATGCTACTGTGGATCTTATTCTTTCTGCTATGGAGTTTGCATATGCTAGGTTTGAGTTTGGAAGCACAATGATAAATTCTTCTCCACCATAACGTGCTACTATATCGTTAGCCCTTACGCAACTTAGAACGATTTGAGCAAATTCAACTAAAATACAATCTCCTGCAGGGTGTCCATAAGTATCATTAATTTTTTTAAAGTGGTCAAGGTCAATCATTATTAAACTAAATTGCTCTTTATTCGTATCAGAAATTTTAATTAAGTTATCGATTTGCTGTTCAAGAAAAGTACGGTTTTTAACACCAGTTAGTTTATCGGTATAAACTTCTGTGTTTAGATCATTTAGCTGAGTTTTGTTTTGAATTATAGGCTCTAAAACTTCAATGTAAGACTTGATATCATTAACGGTATCTGTGTCAAAATAATTTTTGTCTTTATTATAAAGCTGTATAACTGCATGGGGGGAGTTGTTTATCTGTATTAATAGGCATATGTAACAGCCTTTTGTGTAAAAAGGTAACTGATATGCGCATGTTATATCTGTTTGGATATCATTAACGAACATTTCCTTTTTATTTACAATAACGGGGCATGTTT
>CAZTHU010000016.1:13049-14491 GCA_964613575.1 uncultured Eubacteriales bacterium
GAATCATTTGGATAATTTGACCAAGTTGTTTTTTTTGGATTCTAAATATTTTTATAATATATATTTATTTTTGATTTTTTGAACATTTTACGCAAATATTTGTAAAGATTAGGATAAATATTTTTATGGTCGATTTCTTTGTGGAGAGTATCTGTAAAACTTTTGAAACTTTTAACAGATTTAGAAGATACTCTTTTGTACAATGCTCTCCCGAACACTATGCCAATATAAATACAAAGAAGATAAAAAAGAAATCCTGAAAATATAGCGAAGAAAAAAGTTAGATCTTCTGCAGCAATGATATCAGAAAGAATAATCCATTCAAAAAAGAAAAAAGTAAATAATCCAAAAATTAAAGCAGGAATTATTGATATAAGCATTATCTTTATCAAGCTAACAGATATATCTTTAGGGTTATTATTGTTATAATTCGACTTTGAAGCCATATAGTCACCTCATGACATTTTGTAAAAATATTTGTATGTGTTTTTAAATGTTATATTGCATCAAATATTATATCGTACTAAAGTGCTATTTAGTTTATAGGTAAATCTTATAATTTTATAAATTGCAAGTTAAAATGATGAAAAAATCATGGTGATTATTGACATTGGCTTAGGGTTTTAATTTGCCATGTACAACCCTCGGTATATTCGATAAATCATTAATTATGTCGACATCTTTGAAATTTTCTTGCATTAGAACTTTTATAATTTCGGCCTGATTGATTCCACATTCAAATGATAATAGACCGTTTGGTAAAAGGTGTTTTGTAGCGTTGCTTATTATAGCCCTATAAAAATTAAGGCCATCTAAGCCTCCATCTAAAGCTTGAATAGGCTCATTTTTACTTACCTCTGGTGATAAATTTAATATATCGTTAGATGGTATATATGGTGGGTTAGAAAGAATAATATCAAATTTTTGGAGATGGATATTTTCAAACAAATCACTTTGAATAAATTCTATTTTTTCTTTTACTTGGTTTAATTTAGCATTTTTCTTTGCTATATCTAAAGCTTCTTTAGAAATATCAGTTGCAGTTATTTTTGTTTTATCAATATATTTAGCAATGCTTATTGATATACACCCAGAACCTGTACCTAGTTCTAAAATACTTTTGGAAGTTTTAGTGTTACTTGATTTAAGCTCTTTTATTATTGATTCAACTAGGGTTTCGGTGTCCTGTCTTGGAATGAGGACGTTTTGATCTACGAAAAAAACGAGCGACATGAATTCTTGGGTGTTTGTAAGGTGTTGCAAAGGAGTGTGCTGTGCCCTTTGACGTACAAGTTTTAGGTACCGTGCTTTTAATTTATCTGAAATTTCTTTTTCTGGATATGTGTGTATGTAAGTGCGAGGGCAGTTTAAACAAAAACATAGTAAGACAGCAGCATCTGTGTTAGGTGATTGAATATTTGCATGTTCTAAAATAGTTACTG
>CAZTHU010000017.1:0-8823 GCA_964613575.1 uncultured Eubacteriales bacterium
AATAGAAGAAGTATTAGAGGAAGAATTTGAGATAGGTAAGAATCGGGTAGAATCGGATGAAGGAGGTTTTGAAGAAATGTCTGCAGATGATATAATGAAAGAAATGCAATTAATGTTTACTGAAGTAATAGAAGGGTTTTTAGGTAATGAGGGAAATCAATTTGATGTGAAAAATTTAGTAGAAGAATTTGAAGTTGATTTAGGTGTAGATAGAACGGCTGATGATGTTGGTGAAAAAACAGCAGAAGATATGGAAAATTTAAAAGTTGAGCAAGACCTAAATGGTGAGTATGAATTAGATAAGCCATCTAGTGAGGATCAAGGCGAACAAAATTATGAAATTGAGCAAGATCTAAATGGTGAGTATGAATTAGAGAGGCTAACTGAAGAAAATTCGGATAGTGATGGAAATATTAAAAGTTTAACGCAAGAAATGGAATTTGAGTATCAATTTGATTCGCAGGAGCAAGCAGATACGTTTTCTCAAGAAAATGGGATTGAACATCAAACGGATACTAGTAATGATGGTAATTTAGTAGCGGAAGAAATCTCGACGCAAGAACAAAGTACAGAAGGTGAAGAAGAGGGAATTATTGAAAGAATTAACAGGATGCAAAATGAAATAAGCCAGGCAATTGATGATTATGAAACAGAAAATCAGTAATTAGCATAATAAAAAAACCGTAGCAAAGAATCTTTTGCTACGGTTTGAAATATTTTTTTATTCGAATACTATGTCTGTTAAGTCATCCCATTGATTTTGAAGTAATTTTTCATAGCGATTTTTGAATATTTGCATATGCTGTTCTTCCCATTTTGATAACTCAAGTAAAAAGTTTTTGGCACCGTCATCTTCAACTTTTTCGGCAGCATTTTTATAGAAAAGTGCAAAATCATTTTCCATAAGATAAGCAAGTCTAATTATTGAAAGATCAGAAATAGCATTTGAGTCTGCAATTAAGTCGGAGTTATCTGCAATTATCGATGTATTTACTTCCCTTTCTGCATTGTCAACAACCCAGGATATTGATGCTGGGGGCTTTTGGATCTCTAATCTTTTGTGCATGTGTTCAAGTGCTTCATAATGAGATTCTTCCATTTCAACAAGCTCCTCAAATAGTTTTTTTAATTCCGTAGAAGAAACATTATCAAGATTATAAGTGTAAAATTCTTTTGCATCTCTTTCCATTCTCATAGCATACTCAAGTATGTTTTTGATTTTTTTACTCATAATAATCACGCCTCTCTTAATATTTTCTTGCCATTTAATTATATATGCTCGAGTGTCTAAAAATCAAGGGGTATTTTTGTCTTTTAAGAGCCAACGCACGAATTCTCGTGACTTCAGTGGTGAGATGAATTTCGCCACCACATAGTTACTCTAAGATAAACTGCCAGTTATTGTTATGACTTATAAGTCTTAAATTCTTGAATCCTACTTGTTTATAATTCTTACCGGGAATTAAGATGGAATTATCTTTTGTATCTGGATTTATCATTTTCTGACCGTCAAACTTACCCACTTCAATGCTTAGTTTTGCGTTAGGTAATAAACTATAAAACTTGTCAATCGAGTAAATTTCTAGCCTTACAACAAGAGCAAGGCATTAAAGGTTTATTATTCTTATTTAGCACAAAAACTTTCATTGTAAGACCTCCTTATTGTGAATGTTTGCTAATGTTGGGAAGGCTTCGTAATGTGGTTGACCGTTCCTACCCTTTAGAACTTTTACAGTGCCATGACAGTTGCATAGAACTAGGGAATCATTCTATGGTTTCTACCTCTAATCCAACGTAGTAAGTTAAGACTTAAGCTAGTCAATAAGGGATTTTACAAGCCCGTCACTTAGTTATGGGTTATTGACGAAGATAGAAAACGCTCTGCCATTATTGCGGCTATTGTACCATCACCTACTGCTGTTGATATTTGGCGAATATTTTTATCTAAAACATCACCAGCGGCAAATACCCCTGGGATACTTGTCATGAGTTTTTCATCAGTTTTTATATATCCATAAGGGGAAAGTTCTGTAATGTTTTCAAAAGGTTTAGAATTTGGAGAAAGTCCAATATATACAAATATTCCTTCTATTGGTTGTTCGTATGATTTGTTATCTTTAGAGTTTTTTATTATAACGCTTTGGAGGAAGTCCTTTCCATTTAACTGAGTAATATTAGAATTGTATTTTACGGAGATCTTTGGGTGTGATAATACTTCGTCAATATATAGTTTGGGAGCTTTGAATAGGTTGTTTTTATTTATTATAGTTATATTTTTGGCATATCTAGTTAAAAATAGAGATTCTTCAAGTGCTGAAACACCGCCACCTACAACCATAACTTCTGTATCTTGATAAAAGGCACCATCACAGTTTGCACAATAGTGGACTCCGCGCCCTCTGTACTCGTTCTCGTTATCTACTGGAAGAGCTCTTGGTTCAGCGCCTGTTGCTAGAATAACAACTTTAGCATGATATTCTTTGTCGATGGTTTTTATTATTTTTTCATCTTTTGTTAGGATTACTTCGGTTATGTTTTGAAATTCATCGATGTTAGCGCCAAACTCTAAAGCTTGAGATTTCATGTTTTCTACAAGTTCCATACCTCTTACGGTACCGTTGGTGCCAGGATAGTTTGCAATATGGTAGGTGTTGGCAACCTGACCGCCAGAAATTGCAGTATCCACTATTACGGTATAAAGCCTGCTCCTAGATGCGTAAATTCCTGCTGTAAGACCGGCAGGACCAGCACCAAGTATTAGTAAGTCAGCTTTTACGATTTCTTTTCGCTGGGTACAACATTTTGAACCGATAATATTTTCGATCATTGCTTGAAGCTCTTTGAATGTAATATTTCCGATGAGCCTGTTGCAGACTTCTAAGCCTTTATCGAAAAAAACAACTGTTGGAAGTTTTTTTAGGTTTAGTTTTTTTGAAAGCTCTTTGTTCAATGGCTCTGAAATCTTATAAAAGTTCATTCTTGCGCTGTTGTGTTCTCGGGATTTTTGAAAAATATGATTGAAATTTTCACATATAAAACACTCGTTGGAATAAAACATTACTGCTACTGGGAGATTTGAATTTAATACATTATTTTCAAATTGTGAACTATCAATCTCTTTTACTGAAAATTTATTCATAAAGCACCTCACTTTTTAGGATGATTTTTTTACTTTTGTTATTGTATATCGGCAAAAAAACAAATGTCAATAATACTTACAACTCTAAAATCTCTGGTTAATATAAAAAATATTTGACTTTTTAAAACTAGTGTGATAAATTATCATTGCTTTAGGGAAGGTTTTTTTTTTTTGCATATTAATTATTTGGAAAGTTGAGGTGTAAAGTATGAGAGTAAAGATTACTTTAAGTTGTGGTGAGTGCAAACAGAGAAATTATGGCACAACAAAGAACAAGAAGAATGATCCTGATAGGATAGAGATGAGTAAATATTGTAGATTTTGCAAGAAGCATACAGATCATAAAGAGACAAAATAATTGGATGGAGATGTTGGTTATGGCTCAAGAAACTAAAGAATTGAAAAAAAAGAATAAAAAAGAAAAAGGCAAATTTTTTAAAGAAGTCGTTATGGAGCTTAAAAAGGTTGTATGGCCTGGGAAAAAACAATTGATGAATAATACTATTACGGTGCTTGTTTTATGCGCAATAGTAGGGCTTGTTATTTGGCTTTTGGATTTGGGCTTTCAACAAATATACGCAATGGTTTTTAATTAAAGAGAGGGGGAGAAATGATGCTTCCTTCTGAGAATGATAATGTAGAAGTAGCTAGGTGGTATGTAGTTCATACATATTCTGGTTATGAAAACAAAGTGAAGGCTAATATTGAAAAATTGGTTGAAAATAGAGGAATGCATGAGCTCATTCATGAGGTAGTAGTACCGATGGAAGAGCAAGTAGAAATTAAAGAAGGTAAAAGAAAAGCAACACTAAAAAAGGTTTTTCCTGGGTATGTGTTAGTTAAAATGTTTATGACTGATGAATCTTGGTATTTGGTTAGAAATACCAGAGGTGTTACAAGTTTTGTAGGACCTGGATCTAAACCAGTTTCGCTTACTGATGAAGAAGTTGTAGCTATGGGTGTTGAAGAGGTTGTTTCAACTGTAGACTATGAGGTAGGAGATAGTGTTAGAATTATTTCAGGACCTTTAGAGAACTTTATAGGAACGGTTGAAGAAATATCTTTTGAAAAAAAGAAAGTCAGGGTTATGGTTTCAATGTTTGGAAGGGAAACGCCAGTTGATCTGGAACTTGTTCAAATTCATAAAATATAGAGTTTTTAAGTAATTGTATGTTATACGAAAATGTTTACGGGACGAGTTTATTATATTTTAGTTTAATTAAATTAGGTTAAAAAGGCTAATGGGTGAGTTATTACCTTCTCATCGCCTTTTTAGAGGTTTCACAAGTGAAGAACCTTTATTACCCACGAATCTAAAGGTGTAGTGGTTTTCGGTTAAGTTTTAATAAATTGCGAGATATTTATTCGCAATTGTTAAGTATATAAGTTTTGTGATTCAAAGCTTAGGTTGTATAGGTTTTAGAGTATTTTATTTGGGAGGTGGAAAAAATGGCAAAAAAAATAATGGGGTATGTTAAGCTTCAAATACCAGCAGGGAAGGCTACTCCGGCTCCACCGGTTGGACCAGCTCTTGGACAACATGGCGTAAACATAATGGGTTTTTGTAAAGAGTTTAATGAAAAGACTGCAAAGGAAGCAGGGTTAATAATTCCGGTAGTTATTTCTGTTTATGCTGACAGAACGTTTTCATTTATAACAAAAACTCCGCCAGCAGCTGTCTTATTAAAGAAGGCATGTAAGATTGAGAGTGGTTCGGGTGTGCCGAATAGGGAGAAAGTTTCAAAGATTTCTCAAGAAGAAGTAAAGAAGATCGCTGAAACGAAGATGAAAGATTTAAATGCAGCTTCTGTAGAGTCTGCGATGAGCATGATTGCTGGAACTGCAAGGAGTATGGGAATTGTTGTAGAGGGCTAGTAAATGTTAATGGTGGGAGGAATATATTTTCCGAAAATTTACCACAAAGGAGTGAAAAGAGTATGAAAAGAAGTAAGAAGTACGTAGAGTTAGCGGAGCTTGTAGATAGAAACAAGAATTATGAAGTTCAAGAGGCGGTAAAATTAGTTCTTGATACTGCTAAAGCTAAGTTTGATGAGACGGTAGAGATGCACTTAAGATTAGGTGTGGACTCAAGGCACGCAGATCAGCAAGTTAGAGGTGCTGTGGTATTGCCACATGGAACGGGTAAAAAAATAAGAGTTTTAGTTTTTGCTAAGGGTGATAAGGCTACTGCTGCTGAAAAAGCAGGAGCAGATTTTGTAGGAGCAGAAGACCTAGTAGCAAAGATTCAAAATGAAAACTGGTTTGAGTTTGATGTGGTTGTTGCTACTCCAGATATGATGGGTGTTGTTGGAAGATTAGGTAAGGTTTTAGGACCAAAAGGTTTGATGCCTAATCCAAAAGCAGGAACTGTTACAATGGATGTTGATAAAGCAATAGCAGACATTAAAGCCGGTAAAATTGAGTATAGATTAGATAAGACCAACATAATCCATTGTCCGATAGGCAAAGTTTCTTTTGGAGAAGAAATGGTAATAGATAACTTTAACACTCTTTTAGATGCGGTAGTTAAAGCGAAGCCATCTGCTGCAAAGGGACAGTACTTAAAGAGTGTTGTTTTAACTTCTACAATGGGGCCTGGCGTAAAAGTTAAAACTGGATAGGTGATATGTTTTGCATGCAAAGAAATTTTTTAATATAAAAACCTTTACAAATCTAATGTGATAAGGTATGATCCGTTTGTAAAGTTCTAAAAAAGATAAAATTAAATAAAAACAAGTATATGCCATAGACAGTAGGTTGCATTTAGCTATAAACCCTACCGAGGCTGTAGAGGATATTCAATCCCTCTGTGTCTATGTGCATAAGAGGGTTTTTTGTTTTAAATTTAAAATAGGAGGTGAAAGTTTTATGCCAAGTGAAAGGATTTTAGAAGAAAAGAAACAATTGGTAGAGTCATTAGCTGAAAAAATTAAGGGTTCGAAGTCTTTTGTTTTAGCTGATTACAGAGGGATTACTGTTGATGAAGATACTCAAATGAGGCAGAGCCTAAGAGATGAAGGTTTAGAGTACAGGGTATATAAAAATACTATAACAAAGTTAGCGGCAGAACAAAATGGTATTGAAGGTTTAGATGCTTTTTTAAATGGACCAACAGCTATAGCTTTTAGTGAAACTGACCCAGTATTGCCAGCTAAGGTGTTGGCGGGATTTGCCAAAAAATTCAAGAAGTTTGATTTGAAAGCAGGATTTGTTGAGGGTGAAGTTCTTGATGAAAGTGGTGTTAAAAGTATCGCAAGCTTACCTTCTAGGGAAGAATTGTTAGCTAAGGCTTTAGGTTCACTAAATGCACCTATTTCCGGATTTGTTAATGTTTTACATGGAAATATAAGAGGGTTAGCGGTAGCGCTAAATGCTATTAAAGAGCAAAAAGAACAAAGTGCTTAATGTTTTTGATTAAGAGTTATTGAGCATTATAATTAGAGCAATTACCTGTACTTAAGGTTTATATGCTTTTAAAAAAACAAATATTAAGAATAAATGGAGGGTTTTATTATGTCAGAAAAAATTGAAAAACTAATTGGGGAAGTTGAAACTTTAACAGTATTAGAATTATCAGAATTAGTAAAAGCTTTAGAAGAAAAATTTGGTGTATCAGCAGCAGCGCCGGCTGCGGTTGTAGCTGCACCAGGAGCAGCTGCAGGAGCGGAAGAAGAAGCTGAAGAGCAAACTGAATTTACTGTGGAATTAAAAGATGTTGGAGCTGAAAAGATTAAGGTTATCAAGGTAGTTAGGGATGTAACTGGTCTTGGATTAAAAGAAGCAAAAGAACTTGTAGATGGTGCTCCTAAACCTGTTAAAGAAGGCGTTTCTAAAGAGGACGCAACTGCAATTGAAGCTAAGTTTAAAGAAGTTGGAGCTACTTGCGCAGTTAAATAATCACAATGTCAACAGGAACTAAAAAAAAAAACGAGGCGAAAGCTTCGTTTTTTTTATAATAATGAGAAGTTTGTTAAACATCCCTCTTTGCAAATAGTTGCTATTTGCAAAGAGGGATGTTTAGTTTGAATTAATCGTTTGTTTTTTTACATTCCGTCGCAAATGAAGGGACCGTCCCCTCATTTGTGAACATTAGAAAGATTCTGTATTTGATTGTGAAGTCTTTCTACTTGCAAGCAAAATACCTCAAGGCGTGCTTGAATTACTTGAGGAAATGCATTCCCGTCTGTTTCTAGTGCTAAAAATGGTAGCGAAGGATTTTCTTCTAATATTTTTGATACAACAGCTTGATTAGCTGTCATCCTTTGTTTTTCAGTATTTAAAGAGTCATTAATTATAGCTTCTGAAACCCTATTTGGCATGCATCCAAACGGACCTATTGCAATTACACCTGAGACTTCGTCAATTATTTCTGTAATTGCGGTACCTACAGTAAGTATGGCCTCTCCAGAAAGGTTTGGAGAAACAAGCTCACTTACACCTGAAATAACTTTGTCCATATCTACCATCTGCATTTCGCAAAGGTTACTTTTAGCAAGAATTCTTTTTATAGTTTTTTCGTTAGTATTTTTAAATAAACTAGATACTTGTGTTAACATTTTCTTTACAAAACTTGCATTAAGATTTGTAGGATTTTTAACTAATAAATAGTCTAAGTAATGAATCCATTCTGAAACTGGTGCAACTTTGGATACAATCCCTTTTTGTGCAAGTTTTTCTACTATATGTTGTCTTGAAAAGTCATCACGGCGTACAAATATCTCACCAACTATGCCTACCTTCTTAGCGTTATGCAAAGAGTCTGTTAATTCAATGGTAGAAAGTGCGGATGCTGCTTCTTCTAATTTTGATTGAAGACCTTTCCAGTCATCTTTTTCTATACTAAGCATTATATTGTCTAATGCTTGGTTATATATTTTAAGGCCTTCTTCCTTGTCTTTAGCAAGTACTAGTAGCGCACTATATATGTCTGACATAACATCCCCTATAATAACGGTACGCCATGCTTTAAGCTGAAAGTCCATCCCGAGGCCAGCATAAGAATTTGTTGCACTTAAAGAAAGCGTCGTAACATTTTCTATTTTATTCTTTTTTATAAGGTTGTGCATTAAAATATTATATTGTCCAAATCTACAAGGGCCCTTTGCATCTGGCATAAAATAAATTAAAACCTCATCTCTTGTTTTTTTAGTTTCAATATAATCTAGAAGACCCCCGACTGTTAAAGAAAGTGGAAGACATTCTTTGCATGACGAGTTTGCTCTACCAATTTTTAGTTCTTTTTCTGTTGGTGGATTGAGGTTTGTAGTTTTTATACCAAGAGATCTGAATGTCGCTGCTATTCCTCTAGATGAAACATCACCCATTGATGGGATTAAAAATTTTACGCGTGGATCCTGGGGATTTAATTTCTTGCCTGTTGAGTCTATGATTTGAAGGTTACCATTTTCTATTAAAATTTCTGCCATTTTAAATTTATTCGAAGTTTCTTTCGTTGTTTCAGTGCCTAAGTTTACCTCAATATAGCTTTTTATTACATCTAGGAATGCCTCGATTCTGGTATCTACACCAGCGTCTGCAGTATGGCTATCTAGTTCTAGTGTTAGAGAGGGTTTTTGCCCCATTATTTCTCTAAAGTACCCTAAAAGGAAGCTGTCTGGTCCACAACTAAAGTTTGTTATAAATGTACCGTAAAGATTATCATGTTTTTTCACGTATTTGGAACC
>CAZTHU010000017.1:8833-14306 GCA_964613575.1 uncultured Eubacteriales bacterium
ATTATCTGTCCCATAGACCAGTACATGTTTGAATAGTCTACAGTTTCTTCTTCGTAAGGAAGAAAGTCGACAGGGATTATGGTATATCCTCGTGATGAAAATTTGTGAGGTATGCCCATATTTGCTGAATTGACCATTGCATTGTAAGGTCTTCCGAATAAGACTATACCTATTTTGTCTTTTTCGCTATTTAGTTGGGCAATTGCTCTTTTTCCTATTTCTTTCATTTCTTTCATCATATCAAGTTGGTGACGAAAAGCATGGCGATAAGCTTTTAATGCTTGTTTAGTTGAAAACCCTAATTCGATTCCAATTCGGATAAAAGCCTTGGACATTTTATGGATACCTTGGTTGAAATCTAAAACTGGGGTTAATACTTTTTTGTTCTTGAGTTCTTTGAATGTTGTTTTTAGGTAGTAAGGCTCTGCTTGTACAAAAGGGCACACAACACTTCTGTCAGTTGTACTTTCAACGTACATGCCTCTAACCTGTGGAAGAAACATGTAATCAAAATCTTTTTTGAGCATATCGCCCATGTATCCATGACACATTTCTATAGGATAGCAAAAAGCGGCACTTTTTCGTTCTATTCCTTCTAGATCAACATTGTCAGCAAGTATAACATTAAGACCAAGGTTGGTGAAAAAATTATAGTATAATGGATAAAGTGAATTTACCATCAATGATTTTAATATTCCAATCTTTTTTCCATTGTTATTATTATTTTGTTTTGGTGCATATTTTTCAAATACTAGTTTTTCTCGTAGATTAACTAAATCTAAGCTTAGTGCGTCATATTCTACATTTTTTAGCATGTTAACATACTTGTTGCAAGCACCGCCAAATGGATATTTTTTACCCTTGATTTCAATCATATTAATATTACATTTCCGATCACACTTTTCTTTTCCTCCAGCGCATTCAAAGCTGTTAGCGTAGGTTGCATCTCGATTTGAGAGTTCCTCAAGTTCGAAGGTTTGCTCTGATAAAAGACCTAGCTCAATCTTATTTTTAATTTCCAATGCAACCCCATATGCGCCCATTAGACCTGGTTGTGGTGGAACAATTATTTCATTACCAGTAAATGCTGCCATTGCGATTGGAACCGCTTTATTATAGCAAACACCTCCCTGCATAAAAATCTTTTTACCGACTGGTCTATTTCCTTTTACCCTGTTAGAGTAGTTTTGACAGATTGAATATACAAGCCCTCCAACAATGTCTTCTTGTGAGATTCCTTCTTGTATAGCGTTTTTTATATCGCTACTAATAAATGCTGCGCACTGATCGTTAAAATTTGGAGGATTAGTAGACTTAAGAGCTATGTCTGCGATCTCTTCTGTTTCAAGACCGATAGATTCCTTAGCGGATTCTTCAAGAAAGGAACCAGTACCAGCCGAACATGCTTCATTCATAGCATAGTCGCTTGGTACCTTGTTTGTAATATATGTATACTTTGCATCTTGTCCACCGATTTCAAAGATGGTATCAACCTCAGGGTCAAAATGGACTGCGGCCGTAGCATGAGCAATGATTTCGTTTACTACACCTTCTGTTAGAGCATGTAACCCAGCTATTTGCCTCCCAGAGCCGGTAACACCAACTCCTATGACTTTGATATCTACAGATATCTGTTCCTTTAGACTTTTGTAACAAGCTTTAGATGCGTTTATTGGATCTCCATTTGTTCTAAGATAAACCGATGCGAGCATTGCATTATCACTTTTTCTTAAAAGTACAGCTTTTGTTGTTGTAGAACCAACATCCAATCCGATTATGCATATGTCACCAGATTGTGCTTGCTTTTGTTCTAAATTTTTAAATGTTACTTTTGGTTCAAAATCTTTTATAGTAGGTAAAAATGCAAAGCTACTTTGACCTTCTTTAAAAAGTGATGATTGTATAGTTTTCGTATCATTATCAAACGCCCAAAGTGCAGCACCGAGAGCTTCGAAATAAGGGGCTTCATCTGCCACTAAAAGGTTTGAACGCTCTTGTCTTAGAAAGTCTATCATGACATCATTTTTTGTAGCACCACCTATTAATAATATATTTTGATTGGTGGTTTTCTTTAATAGCTCTAAAATTTTAGTAGACATCATTTGGCAAAGACCAGCTACAACCTTACCTTTTTTCTCACCCTTGTTTAATGCGTGAGTACAGTCGCTTTTGCAAAAAACAGAACACCTGCCAGCAACCGTGTGAGGGGGTGTTCCTTTAGCTAATTTAAGTGCTTCATCTACATTTAGGTCCATTCTTTTTATTTGTTGAAGAAAAAATTCGCCAGTTCCTGAGGCGCATTTATTTCCTGTAAAGACATTTATTACCTTGCCCTTTTTGTCTAGCTCGTAAACCATGAAGGTTTCTCCTCCTGCTGAAACTAAAACATCAGGGTGGTGGTATTTTTCTTTCAGGTAGTTTATAGATAATTCTATAGCTTCTGGTTCGCTTATAGAAGAAAGGTCAATAAATGTTCTGAATTTTCTTCCTGTTATACAAACATCATCTATCGATTTAATATCATCCTCCTCGTACATTTCTTTAAAAACTCCACGTGCGTTACCGTCGTGGTGCCTAGTTATAGATTTTACAATCTCGATACCTTCTTTTGTTTTTTCAAGAACAACCATACTTACACTTGATGCTCCTAAACAAAAACCTACTGATCGCATTAAACTTCATCCTCTCAAAATATAAATATACATGTGAATTTTTCGCATTATAGCTTTAAACTTAACATGCAAATTATAACACACTAAACTATATATGGGAACAAAGTTAAAAAAAAAGTTCAAACAGTAACATTATATGGTTACAGCTAAGAGTTCTGTTTATCTGTACTTTTCGAAAAAATCTGTAATGCTTTTTTGTAACATGTCTATTTTTTTGAAATCTGTAGCGCTTAAATAGTATTTTTTAAGCTCATCATTTAATAATTTTGCGCGTTTTAAATAATTAGTACCATCAGCAATTTTAGCATTATATTGACTCTTTATGCTTGCAAGCTCTAAGGAATATTTTTCATCTGTTCCAGGAATAACCAGCTCTTCGTACATATCTAATATTTCGTCCTGTGGCTTTTTGGGAAAATGTTCGTGTGGGGAAGTGCTATCATAAATTGCGATATCTAGTTCGGGAATAATTATCATATCTAAGCTATCGGGGTCAAAGCCACAATGATAAACTTCTAGGTCAAAGCCTTTATTTATTCCTTGTGCTAAAACACTTTTTAAAAATGTTGACTTTCCTGTACCAGGTCTGCCCTTAATAAAATAGCGCTTTTCAATATTTTTTGTTAAATCTTCAATAAAATCAACAGGTCCGTTGGGGGTAGCGGCACCTAAAAACCTTTCTCTAAGAATGGATTTTTTATTAGCATCTTTATTTCCAAAAATCTTATGATTCATTTCTTTAGCTAAATGTTCGGCCTTTTTAAAGTTCATGTTTGATATATAAATGTCCTCCCATTCATCATGTATCTGGAGGGCATCGTTAAAGGTCTCATAAGCTAAATCAAGTTTTTGTTTTTTTTGGTAGCCTTTTTCAAATATTTCTTTGTAGTATTTATTTAATATACTTTTATCAATTGCGATAGAAAGATCGATATATTCTTCAATTACTCCTAACGCTTTTAATTCAATATAGTTTGGTGGTGTTCCATTAATGATAGCACATTTTATTTTTGGTATTATTGCCCCGCTAAGTGCGTTGTTCTCTAATGGGTCATGAAGCTTTTGGGTATCTAAGCCTTGTTCTTCAAAAAAGAATGCAATATTTTTAATAAGGGTTGATTTACCAGTCCCAGGACCTCCTAAAAGAATGAACACCTTTTTTAATCCTTCTAAACTTGATGTTTTTAAGCTGTAAAAACCTTTAGCTGTATTTGCATCTGCATAATAATTTGACATATTAGCCTCCGAGTGTAGAATATAATTATTATTAGAATATGCTAATTGGTATGCTAGTATGAGGCTAAATTAACATTTTTTTTAATGCTTCTTCATCAATTATTGCTACATTTAGAGACTTAGCTTTAGTAAGTTTACTACCAGCATTTTCACCAGCTAAAAGATAATTTGTTTTTTTAGATACACTAGAGGAAACCTTAGCTCCAGCCTCCATTATTAAATTTTCTGCTTCCTTTCTTGAAAGGGTTGGAAGTGTACCGGTAACAACAAAAGTTAGGTCAGTTAGTTTATTGGAGGATGTTTTTTCAAAAAGACTATTTAGGTTAACACCTTCACTTCTTAAAGAAGCAAGCATTTCTAGTGTGTCTTCTCTTTTAAAGAATGAATAAATGCTCTCTGCCATCTTTTTTCCAAATTCGTCTAAAGCTAAAAAGTCTTCTTTTGTAGCCGTTTGTATTTCGTCTATAGAAGAAAAGTTTTGGGCAAGTATTGTAGAAGCTCTTTTACCTACATGTCTTATTCCAAATCCAAATAAAAGACGATCTATATTATTGGTTTTTGATTTTTCAATAGAATCTAAAAGTTTACTTATAGATTTTTCTCCAAAACCTTCTAATTTAGTAAGTTCACTTGATTTTTGCTTAAGGGAATAAATGTCTTGTAATTTTTTTATAAAGGATTTATCAAGCAGTGTCTGTATTATACTAGAACCAAGACCTTCTATGTTCATAGCATCACGTGATACAAAGTGAACGATATTTCTAAAAACTTGAGCACTACACTGTAAATTTAGACATTTATAAGCACTTTCGCTTTCTTGACGAATAACTTCGCCATGGCATTTAGGGCAAGTTTTTGGCATTTGGAATTTCGCCTCTGCTCCCATTCTTTTTGAAAAGATAACCTCAATTACTTCAGGAATAATGTCACCAGCTTTTTGTATCCATACATTATCTCCTATGCGAATATCTTTTTGTTCAATATAGTCGAGGTTATGAAGGGTTGCACGGCTTACTGTGCTTCCTGCAATTTCGACTGGCTCTAAGAGTGCATTTGGTGTAAGGACGCCAGTTCTTCCAACGTTTACGTAGATATCCTTTACAATTGTTTGCTTTTTAATAGCGGGGTATTTAAAAGCAATTGCCCATTTGGGGGCTTTAGATGTTTGACCAAGAATTTGTCTATATTCAAGGTTATCTACTTTTATAACAGCACCATCTATATCATATGGCAAACTCTCTCTAATATCTTGTATTTTGCTTACCTGATGCAAAACATCATCAATTGTTTTACAAATATTTGAAGTAGGAACAACTTTAAACCCTTTTTGTTTTAAGTATTCTAAGCTTTGTGAGTGCGTATTGAAGGTTTTTCCGTCAATGAATTGAATATTAAAGATATAAATATCAAGTTTTCTAGAGGCAGCTATTTTAGGGTCGAGCTGTCGTAGAGAACCTGCAGCTGCGTTTCTTGGGTTTGCGAATGTCTGATTATTTGAAAGTTTTTGATCAGAATTAAGTGTTTTGAAGTTTTGTCTTGACATAAAAACTTCTCCACGAACACTT
>CAZTHU010000018.1:0-13420 GCA_964613575.1 uncultured Eubacteriales bacterium
ATTTTTTTTTAGTGTATAGTAATTTTTTGATTTACTTCTGAAATTTGCATCTTTAAATTTGCATCTTTAAATAATTAAAATTTTGTTGTAAAATGTATCTGCAATTGTATATATTTAAAAGAATGCTAAGACGCCAATTATAAGGGGATGAGTTTTTATGGCTTCATATGTTTGTGGCATAGATATAGGAATATCAGGTACTAAGGTTCTAATTTTAAGAAAAGATGGATTTGTTGTTGCTAGAAGTTTATCGAATCTGCCAGCTCCCATTTCTAATGAGAGAAAATCAGTGCAAAACCCTTTTTTGTGGTGGCAATGTGTCAAAGATGCTTTAAGTCAGGCTCTAACCCTCCTTGTTCAAGCAGGAGGAAGTCCTAAAGACGTATCTGCAATTTGCATAGACGCAACATCTGGAACTATTGTTCCAGTTGACGAAAACCTAAATCCATTAGACGACGCAATTATGTATAACGATTCTAGGGCTACTGAGGAAACACGAGAATTAAATTTTTTAGCAATTGAGGACATCAAACATTTAGGATACAGATTTGATACTAGGTTTGCCCTACCTAAGATTTTATATATGAAAAAAAATAATCAGAATGTTTGGGATAGAACAAGGTATATACTCCATCAGGCAGATTTTATAGTAACACGCTTAATGGGAGAAAACGCACTTGCAATTACGGATACTTCAAACGCTCTTAAAACAGGATATGATATCTTAAATTTTAGATGGCCAAAATATTTAGATGATTTAGATATAAAAGAAAAAATGCCTACTGTTGTAAAAACAGGTTCTATAATAGGTCAAATAAGCAAGGAAGTTTGCGAAGAGTTTAACTTATCTAAAGATATAAAAATAATCGCAGGAATGACCGACTCCGTGGCTGCATGTACTGCCTCTGGGGTCAAGAAAGATGGGGATATGAACACTATACTAGGCTCAACGCTTACCTGGAAAGTTTTGTCTAAGAACATTGTAAAAGATGAATACGGCAGAATTTATTCACACCTTCATCCTTCAGGCAGCTATCTCCCAGGCGGAATGGGTAACTCTGGTGGTTTTGGCATAAGGCGAATGATGGATGCCTCCCCTAAAGAACTTACAGAATATGCTTTCAAGCTAAATACAACTCTACCCTCAAGCTTTTTCGCCTATCCATTGCCTGAAAGCGGAGAAAAGTACCCCTTTATAGATCCTTGGTTTAAGCCTTTTGTGACAAAATCCGAAGGAAAAGGAGCCTGCCTTTACAAGGCGCTCATTGAGAGTGTTGCATGTATCGAAAGATGGGGATATGAAACACTAGAGAGCTTACAAGCTGATATACACGGAGATGTGTGGACAACTGGAGGTGGTGCAATGGTGGATTCTTGGATGAAGATTCGTGCTAATGTTTTAAACAGGGTTGTCTTAAGAACAAGATTCCCTGAATCAGTTTATGGTGCAGCCTTAACAGCTGCTATGGGTGTCTGGTTTAACGGTGATTTTGCTAAAACCGCCGATAGCTATATTATTGAAATGGCAAGATTTGAACCAAATAACGAATGCGTCAAAAGATATGATGAATATTATCATGCCTTTAGACAAAAAGTCCTATCTAACAAAAGCTAAGGAAGATTTGTAAATTTCACATATAAGGGTTCAGATTAATTCACTTTATATAATGAGTGCTCAAGATTTACATCCGCAATAATCTTTTATAATCCTTCAGCGACTCAACTGTTACCTCTCCGATAAAATCATAGAAAGGCTCATTATCCCTCTTCGTTTGGGCTATAACTAAAGTTTTTATATAATCGTTCCTTAAAATAGGCGGAACAATTATAATTGGAAAACCTTCTTTTAACAAAACAAGGTTAGTTAAAAGCCTTGCACACCTTCCATTCCCGTCAACAAAAGGATGAATAGTGACAAACTCCAGATGTAGCCATGCAGCAAACTCTACAGGGTGCAAGTTAGACTTTTTACTTGGTATCTCATCTATAAACCGTTTCATTAAAGAAGGCACTTCACTATACTTTGGTGGCAAAAACTCCGTGCCCGTTATATACACTTGAACATCACGATATCGCCCTGCTTTATCTATATCTATCCCCGAATAAAACAAATAATGAAGTCGCAAAATATCCTCCTCTGTTAAAACTTCATTATATAAAATTTCATATATATAATCGAAAGCTTTAGAATGCCCTATTACCTCCACATGATCTTTTAACGGCTTACCGCCAATAGTTATTCCATCTTCTATAACAACCTTTGTCTCCACCTCTGTTAAGGTATTACCTTCAATAGCATTACTAGAATATGTAAGTCCAATTCTATAATATTCTTTTAACTGCTTTACCTCATCTTTTGATAAAGGTCTGTGCTTTTTAATATCGTATAAAAGATTTTCTATCTTTGCCTTAAGCTCTTTTTTCATTATCTCAACTCCCCTATTGTTAATTTCTTAACGACATTAATTTTATAGTATCTTAGCCAAAAACCACTACACCTTCAGGTTCGTGGATGAATAAAACCTTCGCTCTAGCTTATAACTAAAGTTGCGAGTGTTCGTCCAAATAGCAAGCTTACAAAAACCATTATATCACAAATTTGATATTTTGTAGATACAGTTTTCTTATCCGAGTGTAAGTAATTTTTGATTTAGTAAAAATTCACATCGCTATACTTAGTTAATAATAATTTCAAAATAAGGAACTGGAGTAAGCAAAAAGGTCTATTAATTTTTGCAATTTATAACCCTTTACCTTTTTACGGACTTACAGGCTTTCAAACACCCTTGTCCAAAACACGTATTGATGAATCAATGATGGATATCTCGGCAGAAACTCCGAAAGAGCAAATTGGTAGAGTTCCTGAAGAAGAAATTGAAATGAAAGAATCAGAAATTACAAAAAACAATGCAAACCTAAAGGAAACGATTAAACTAAAAACAAAAACTTGCTAAACTAAAATCTAATCTTTCGTGTGGGGGATTTCGCTAACAATTTCACATCCCCCACACTATAATTTTCTTTCCGTTATACTCTTTTTCTTCTCTAAACACCTTTTCATCCCACGTCTTATCATCTTTTCTATCAAATATCAATAAATGACCTACGTCTGATGCTGTTTTATCCATATATTTATATGTTTGTTCTAGTCCATCTTCGATAGTTTTTTCAATGCTTTTTCTTAATATCTTTAGCTCCAGAACAAATCTTTTCTTATCCTTCCATTCCACCATCAAGTCCGTTCTGTCTCTTCCTAAACCGTACTCCCTAAAAATACGTCCCCCACCATTTATAACCCTTTGAAGATACGCTTGCAACAAAAGTTGTGGTCCTGCTTCTTTATAGCTAAATCGTTCCACCCAACTTTGAGAATTTTCTCTGAAAAAATGTTGAAAATCTGCTATTAGCTTTTCCACATTTAAGCTTCCATCTTCATTCACAAACCATTGTGGTTCAAAAATAGAACCTAAAGAAATCTGCGTAATATAAGCAAGCTCTCTTGGGATCACTTCCTGATATATTTTATTTGCAATCTCAATCTTTCCACCGTTACTTACCACTAACCCCAAGTCAATACAATATTGCAAATCATCCTGAGGGATTTCTCCAATTTCTGAACCTTCCACAATTGGAGCTATAACTTTTTTCACTCTATCTTCATTTAACTTATCAATCAATTGATCAATATGTGTTACTCTGCTTTTTATTATATTTTCTTTTGCTATTTGAATCAGTTCTTCTGTAATTTCATTTTTTCTATTTTTACCTTCTTTTAATTCATAGCATACTTCATAGGCTAATGCGTTCACCAGCCAAGGTTGACCACCTGTTAACTCATAGGCTAACTTAATTGCTCCATCCGTAAATTTCTGACCAGTTTCTTTTGTATGTTGCAAATACAAATTTTCAAGATCCATGAAAGTAAAATTACCTATTCGCAGGGACTTTGCTTTGATATTAAAGCAACTTCCACCTGTTATAATATCCTTTTCTTTACTTCCACGGATTCTATAGTCCCTAACGTCCCTCACACCACAAAGGATTACGCTTTGAGGAAAGTTCTCTGGTCTGTCGGCATATCCACTTCTTAACTGACGTAGTACTGAAATTAAAGAATCTCCTACTAATGAATCAATCTCATCTATAAACAAGACTGTCGGCAAAGAACTTTCCATCGTCCAGGAAGTCATGATATTTGCTAACGAATTAGTAATCCCACTATTTAAAACATTTTCCCTATTCTTCGCTATAATATCTTCCTTTAAATATATTTTCTCACTTCTTTCTAAAGTAGATAATATTGACCTATTTACTTCCTCTACATTTTCTCGCCCTGCTTGTGCGGCTTCAACATTTATATATAAGCATTTGTATTTTCCGCTCTCATTTAACATTTTCATAATAGCCAAAAGACTAGTTGTTTTTCCGCTTTGCCTTGGTGCGTGGAAAACAAAATATTTTTTCTGGGCAATCAATTGCATAATTTGATCTACGTCTATTCTATCGTCAACGGGTATAATATAATGATCATCGTCCCTAGTTGGTCCTGCAGTATTAAAAAACTTCATCTCGACATCTCCTATTTCGTAATTTTAAAAACCAGTCAATCTTACCAAAACCATTATAGCACAAATTTGATATTTTGTAGATACCGTTTTCTTATCCACTAATGATACAGCTTTACTTTAACTTATAGGCTCTAGCTCCGCTACACGTTTTATTTATGATGTTTTTATCTACCAACCTATTTCCCCATAAATATTTCATTTTTGCAACGACATAATAATCGTTACATCCATCGTTTCATTATGCAGGTATTTTCTAATTATCGTTGCACAACGTTGTGCAACGATAAAAACAAAAAGTTTCGAAACAACACGCGAACTATCTTAACACATACCTACTCCTTCACCTATGCAGTTAAAGCATTATATAAAGAATAGTATCTTCCCTTTATTGCCATCAATTCATTATGGTCTCCACTTTCTTTTATCCCTCCATTTTCTAATAACACAATCTTATCAACATTTTTTACAGTAGATAATCTGTGAGCAATTATAAAGCTAGTCCTCCCATTTAACAGCTTTTGAACTGCACTTTTAACTATTTCTTCTGTTAATGTATCAATAGATGATGTTGCTTCATCTAAAACAACTATAGCAGGATTTAAAAGCATAACCCTTGCAATTGATATAAGTTGTTTTTGACCCGTTGAAAGTGCCATTCCGCCCTCTCCAATTTTTGTCTCATATCCATTTTTCAAACTATTGCAAAATTCGTCCAACCCACATTCCCTACATACATTTCTTATCTCATCTAAGCTTGCATCAGGCTTTGCATATGTAAGATTTTGTCTTATTGTACCTCTAAAAATAAATGGAGTTTGAAGCACATATCCAATATTAGAATGTAGCCATTTTACAGATCTTTTTTTATAATCAACCCCATCAATTAGTATTTTTCCCTTTTTAGGTTCTAAGTACCTTAATAATAAATTTACAGTAGTTGTTTTACCAGAACCCGTTTCACCAACTATCGCAATAGTTTGCCCCTTTCTTACTTTCAGATTAAAATTCCTTAGAATTATTTCGCCTTCATTGTACCAGAAGCCAACATCCTTAAACTCAATTTCACCTAAGAGATTTGTCCAGTTTTCTTTTTTTGGAACAAGCCCTGTCCCAAATATTGCTTCAACATCTTTTGTATCAGTTATTTCTGGGCTTGTCTCTAATAATTCCATGATTCTTTCAGCACTTGCTTTTGCTGCAATAACTTCGGTAAACGCCCTTGAAAACTCCCTTAAAGGTGCAAATAAAAGCACCAAATACGACACAAACGCTGCTAATGTTCCCGGTGTAATATTCCCAGCAGACGTACTTAAGCCTCCAAAGTAAATTGCAAAGCCAATACCTATACTTCCAACCCCCATAACTATAGGAAGATATAGAGCTGAAAAGGTGGCCGCATTTACAGCATTCTTTTTAAACAATTTTGACTCTTGTTTAAATTTCCTTGCGTTGTTCTCCCTACAATTTAACACCTTAATTGTGTCAGAACCATTAACAGTTTCTTGAAACCAAGAAGTTATATCCGAATTTGTTTTACGAACCTTCCTAGATACCTTTAAAAGAATCTTTTGAAGGTAATAGCTAAGTGTTAAAAGTATTGGAAGTGTAGATAAAGATATTAGTGCAAGTCTAACATCCATCCAAAGCATAATAATTACTATAATAATTATTAAAAATCCACCCCAAACAATATCTACGATTCCCCACGCAAGCTTTTCTCCAACCTTAGATATATCTGATACTAGCCTAGTTACAATATGACCCGTAGGATTCTTATCATAATATGAAATATCAAGCTCTGTTAGCTTTTCAAACGACTTTTTTCTTAATTCATAACAAATACCCACCTCTAATCTTCCAGCTAAGAATATCAAAACCCAAACGCAAAAAACTATTGCAAGCATCAATAAAGCATATATAATTCCAAATCCCGGTAATTGTTCTAACCTTTCTTCACCAGCAATAACATCTATTGCATACTTAACCATTTGAGGCATCGCTGCATCTAACATCCCTAAAACAATCATATTAATAATCAAGGTTATGATTTTATTTTTAAAGACTCCAAGGTACCCAAACATTTTTCGCCAAATCCTAGTGTCAAACCTTGCTCTTTTTTCGTTTTTCTTTGTCCCCATAAAATATCTCCTCTTTCCTTATCCTTTAACTTATCTTGCAAATAACATAAGTTATAGTATAGTCTTTCTTTTTCAATCAACTCACTATGAGTGCCACACTCTACAATATTACCTTTGTCCATAACCAATATTTTATCACAATCCCAAACCGAGCTAATTCTATGGGATATAATAAAAGTGGTTTTACCATTTCTTATACCTTTTATATTTTCTCTTACTTCCCTTTCCGTATGGGCATCTAAAGCACTTGCGCAGTCATCTAACACTAATATTGGATAGTCTTTAACAATCGTTCTAGCAAGGTTCAACCTTTGTCTTTGCCCTCCAGATAAGTTAACACCTTTTTCCCCAAGCAAGGTATCTTCACCATGACTTAGCTTTGATAGCACATTAACAAAATCAGAGTTTTTGTAAGCCATATTTATTTGCTTTTGTGTAGCCTGTTCATTTGACATTATAATATTCTCAGATACCTTTCTTGAAAATAAAAACGCTTCCTGTGAGACTATCCCAACATTATCTCGCAACCATTTCTTGTTTATATTTTCAACCAAACTATCTCCTATGTAAACCTTTCCACAAGTTGGTTTATACATACCCACTAACAAGTTAATCAATGTACTTTTGCCAGCTCCCGTAGGCCCTATAATCCCAACCGTCTCCCCTTTTTTAACACTAAAACTAATATCTTCTAGAACAGCACGTTTATCATTATAATGAAATCCAACTTTTTCAAATAAGATCCCACCCGTTATCTCTGATAATTCACCATCATCATAGCTTTCCTTAGAAGTTTCTAAGATTTCTCTAATTCTTTTAATTGCAACCATCGATTTACTAGCCTCTGCTAATATCCTTCCAAGTTGCTGTATTGGAAAGTTGAGCATTATTCCATATCCAATAAAAGCAGTAATTGTTCCAATTGTTGTATCACCTCTTACAACTAAAATCGAACCATAAATCAATACAGTTAGTGTTTGTATGTGAGATAAAAGATTTGAAAATGACCAATAATAAGCAAAAAGGTCTATTAATTTTTGCAATTTATTTCTTGCATCCTTATTTACCTCATCAAATTTTTCAAATTCAAGCTCTTCCTTACCAAAACTCTTTAAGGTTCTTATCCCATTTACATACTCACCAACATGGTTCAAAAGCTCCCCTTCTGCCTCATCATATTTCGTAAAAATCCTATTTATCCTATTAAAAAAATATACCGAAAACCCAATCATAACAGGTATCAAAAATGTTCCTGCAACTGCAAGCCTTACATTTAATAAGAAAATTGAAACACCTACAAAGATCATAAGTGCAAAAACACGCAATATTTCTACAAAATATATTTCCAAAAAGGTAACTATAGTTTCAACATCAGAGGTACATCTTTGTACCCAATCACCTTTTTTCACTTCTAGAAGTTCGCTTACATTTACATCTTGAATATGCTCAAACACTTTGTCTCTTAATTTCTTCCCTACCCTTTGAGCGCAAACAGATGATAAAACATCTTTTAAGAAAGCCAAAACTGATGTAACAATATTTATAAGTACTAAGGCTAATGCTAATATTAGCAAAACCAAGCCAAAGCTAAGCTCTCTATTTATGTACGGCGAAATCATATTCGCAAATGAATTGTCATTAACTATAAACCCATTTATACAAAAATCTACAGCCGTTTTTAAAATAAGTGGTTCAAAAATTCCTGTTAAAACCGAACCTAAGAGTAATAAAATAGCACTAAAATAAGCTATTGAACTTCCCTTAAGAAGTTTTAGAAAAAATTTTAAATTTTTCATAAAAACTTTCCCTCCTAGTCTTTTCTACCTACCACTAGAACTGAAACTTAATTATTAAGGGATAAAAAGAATCAAAAAAGCCGTAGGTTTATTTTCTAACCCACGGCACTATTTTTCAAGAAAATCTTAAAAAAATGTGTAAATTGGAACAGCCATGGGTCGCATCCTGAAAAACAATACAAAATTTGCGCCAAAAAAATCTTTTACATCTATTTTTGCACAGTCTTTGCCTATTCTAAATGCTTTTATCGCAAAACTATTTTGTGCTAAATTAGCTAGCGTAACTAATTCTTTTCGAATGCGTTGTATAAAAGTTCTATTCATCATCATCAAAACACGACCTCCTTTCATTACAATTAATTATCATTTTTGATATTATCATTATAATACTATTTGAATAATATGGCAATATGTTCAATTAATTTGTAACCTAACCGAAATATTTTATACATTTACATCTCCAAACCATTACCACAAGCTAAAATTCAAATTATCTTGATTATATCAACAAAATAATATATGATTCGAGAATAGATTATATACTATTTCATTATTACTAGAATAGGGGGAGAAAAGTATGGAAAACAAAAAAGAGAACAAAAAACAAAAATTAAATAGAGAACTCCTTAAGTCAATATTAAATGCCAATTGTCCAGTTAAAAAAGTTGAAGACTTAATTAAAAAAGGTGCTGACATCAACATAGAGGTTGACCGCAAAATGTCAGAATCTATTATGGATAAATTAACATTCAATAGAGTAATGTTCCCAGATAGGTGGGAGGGTTATACACCCATTCAAATTGCTGCATATTTAGGGCGTTTAGAAAAATTTAAGCTATTATTGGAAAACGGTGCTGATACAAAACATGTTATCAAAAGTCCTCATAATTCCGATAAAACAATGCTTCCTGACAAAACATTGCTAGATTCTGTTATATCCACTTCAAACTCAGTTCATATAATCAAAGAAAAATTTACACCCTTCAAAAATCAACCTTTAACGATAAAAAGTTTTAATGAATTAAATCATCCTTCACAGTTAAAAGAACTTTTTGAACTAAAAAATTCTGCTAAACTAAAAGAGCTTTATAATTCGAGTGGTTTGTCCGAAAAGGAGATTTTCTCCAATTTAAAAGAGCTTTTCGAATCAAAAAATCTTTCTAAATTAAAAGAACTTCCTAAATTAAAAGATTTTTCTAGATTAAAAGATTTTTCTTATTTAAAGGATCCTTCTTATTCTAAAAATCTTTCTGGTGCTACGCAAGAACGCCTTAGAAACATTGTTGGAGCTCTAGCTATTGTAATATTTTATAGTTCTTCTATTTTATCACTTGCCGCTATAGATGCATGGGATTTTATTTTTGACAAGTCTAAACCAAATTTTGATGAAAAGGCATATCTAAAAATAGCTAAAATACTCATAAAAGATGGAGCCGAAGTAATGCCACGTCATCTATCTAGGACTGCTTCCTCAAAAAACTTCAACTTATTGCGTTTTTTGTGTAAAAATATTAAAGATATTAATGGAATTTATAACCGCAACGGAACACCACTTCACATTGTTGCCACGGGGCGCAATTTTGAGGCAGCTAGAATACTTGTTGAACACGGTGCTGATCCTAATTTTAAAAACCCCAATGGTTTCTCCTCTATAGACTCAGCTAGAATTTCCGGGGCTAAAGAAATGGAAAAGTTTTTAAAGGAATTAGTCCAAGAAAAAAATACTAGTCTAAGAAAAAAAATTATTAATCCTAATTTAGCATTTTCAAGCAAATCTAAAAATTTAGCAATGCTACATCAAAACATGTGACATAGGACTTACTAGTAAATGAACATAAATAACCATATCTGTATTTAAGAATAAATTCTCATTTACAGATATGGTTATTTGTGTTTCTTCAAGTAAAAAACTTACACTAACTCTCCCCCATCACCTTTGATAAATACTCTGGTGTTACGGGTATTTTTTTTACTTCCACACCTAGCGCATTTTGAACTGCACATGCAAGTGCCGGTGCCGCACCGATAAACGTCAATTCTCCCGCTCCCTTAGCTCCAAAAGGGCCACCCTCATACGGATTGTCTACAAAAACGGTCGATATTTCAGGTGAGTCTTTAAACGTTGGTATAATGTAATCCGTCATATTCTTTTGCATAAACTTGCCACCTTTTGCCTCCATAACCTCTAGTGTTGCATAACCTAAACCCTGCAATACGCCACCTTCAACCTGACCTTTCATTATTCGCTCATCAATTGTAACCCCAACATCAAACACCGTCCAAACCTTCTTAGTAGTTATCTCAAAGCTCAGCATATCAACCTCCACCTCAACTACATTTACACCCCAAGAATATGTGGGATAAGCATCCCCCGTAAAGGTATCTGCATCCCATTTCACGAAGCTTGGTTGCTTATATTTTTCTAAAACCTCAAACTCATCCTTTTTATCCCAATCATCTTTAACCTTTTTTGCACACTTCTCTAGTAATCCACCTACAATCATAATTGTCCGTGATGCAACAGTAGGCCCCGAATCAGGAACTTTATCAGTATCAGGGAAATCATAATTTACTTGTACCATCGGTATATCCAAGATTTTTGACACAATTTTTCTAAACGTAGTAAAAATCCCCTGCCCCATATCTACATTTGCAACAAGTATATCAACACTTCCATCTCTATTTTTCCGTAAAGCAACCTCAGCTTTAATATGATCCTGCTCACCGCTTCCTGTAAATCCACAACCATGTAAAAATAAAGACATCCCGATACCTTTTTTGACCATTTGCGGCGTCTTTTGTGCATTTTCATACTCTTGATACTTTCTCCTATAATCACTATCCACTTCTAACCGCTTCACCATATCCTTAACCTTTACATCATATCTAAAACACCCACTAGTAGATGTCAAATCCCCACGCTTAACTAAATTCTTAAGTTTAAAGTCTAAAGGATCTTTGCCAAGCTTTAAGGCAATACTAAAAATATGCATCTCAATTGCAAATATAGACTGAGGACAACCAAAGCCCCTAAAAGCCCCCGACGGAACATTATTAGTTACAATAGCTCTCCCCCTTACAAAAATATTAGGCACATTATAAACACCAGTTATAGCAAAAAGCGCCCTTTGAAGAACCACACTTGAAAGCCCCGAATATGCACCTGCATCAAGCTTTACATCTATATCCATTGCAACAATCTTACCATCTTTCCCAACCGACGTCTTATACTTAATCTTTGACGGATGTCGCTTAGTAGTTACTAAAACATCCTCTTGCCTATCAAAAACAATCTTTACGGGTCTACCTGTTTTGACGCTCGCAACCGCCACCTGACAGGCAATAATCGAAGGATAATCCTCTTTTCCACCAAACGCACCACCCACCGACGTCTGTACCACCCTTACTTTATCATCTTCAAATCCTAAGCAATAAGAAATCGCACTTTTAATATAATAGGGACATTGAATAGAGCCATACACACAAATTTTACCATTCTCAAAGCTTCCAATCATTCCTTGAGGCTCTAGATAAGCATGTTCTTGATATCCAGTAGAGTATTCATCCTCAAACACATTATAATTATCAGAAAAAAACTTGGTAGAATCACCCTTTGATATATTATAGTCTACAAAATTAGCTAAACTCCCTTCCATATCAAAGCTTGGCTCTAGGTGTTTATAAGAAACCTTAATTGATGTTAGAATATCATCTAAAACCTGTCTATCTTCACCTACTACAAGAAGTATAGGCTCTCCTATATAGTGTACAATTTGATTTGCAAATATCGGTTGATCTTCAAAGATCATCTTAACAACATTTTTCCCAGAAATATCATTCCTATCAACAATAAAATAACCTTCAGGTAATTTAGGTATATCAATTTTTTCAATCTTTCCATGCGCTACACTTGAGCGTAAGGTCTTAGCAAATAACATTTTATCAAGTCTCAAATCATCAACATAGTTTGCCTCACCATGAAGCTTTTCTTTATTATCAATCTTCAAAACCGATTTTTTTATACTCATGATATCCCCCTAGCCTTTAAATAATCATCCTTAGTATCTATATCAAATAAAACGTCCTCACTATCAGCCTCATAATACCTAACGTCAAGCCTTCTTCTCTCTAAAACCTTTCTTAAATTCGAAGCCTCATCTTCATTTAAAATCTCATCCCTTAATGAACTATCAAGCAAAATTGGATGTCCGCACTTATTTTTAAACGATGGAATAATAATTTCACCTTGCTCCCTTAGCATATTCTCACAAATACTTTCTTTTATAAACGGATAATCACCAGGCGTTAAAAAAAACCTTTCTCCCCTAATCTCTCTAACCCCTGCTTTTACGCTAGAGAACATTCCTTGTTCATATCTTTGATTATGTACAAAATCAACATTTTTAAACTTACTTCCATCTAGTTCGTCCTTTACCTCATCCGCCCTATGCCCAAGCACAACAATGACTCTCGTGCAAACATTCAAAAACGCTAAAACACTTCTTTGTATAAGACTATTATCTCCAATCTTAAGACGCATTTTATCGCCACCTGCCCTAGTAGCAAGCCCTCCTGCTAAAACTACAGCCTCAATATTTCCCAGCATTACAATTTCACCACCTTGCCAGCAGCTTTCCTTCTTAGCTTACCTTCTTCTAAAACAATCTTACCATTTACCAAAACATACTCTATCCCCCATGGTAATTCACATGGGTTAGTATACGTACTATTATCACAAATAGTATCATAGTCAAACACTACTATATCAGCCTTATTTCCTACCTTAAGAACACCTCTATCCTTTATACCAAAAACATCCACACCCTTTTTTGTCATCTTTCTAATTCCCTCTTCTAGATTTACGATGCCTTTGTCCCTCACGAAATCTCCTAAGAATTTAGGAAATGCACCATAAACC
>CAZTHU010000019.1:0-13418 GCA_964613575.1 uncultured Eubacteriales bacterium
AGATCATCTTCTAAAACACTGCAAACCTTTCCGCCTTCACAAACTGAGCTTATATATATTGTAGCTACCTCACTAACAGCTTTTTCAACCTGTTCCTCTAAATCTTTTTTCTCTAATTCACTTAAAAACAAAACAACCTGAACATCTTCTTCAAACATGCTCTCCTTACTATTTGCTATCTCATCATCATCAACATATGGAACAGTAAAAATAACCTTAGAAAAATTATTAAGCTCTCTAAAATTCATCCATATCCTAATATCCTTCAAAGGACAGTCCTCAACTAATTTCATTGCAAGTAAATACAAATTAAATCCTTGCTTTGAATAATCCTTAATAGACTTTATATGATCATCTGTTATATCTAACTCAGGTAAAACAACCTGTTCCGCTTTTACCTCAATACTATTCGAACTTCTTTCAATTATAGATTCTATAGTATTTCTAAGATAATCAGCATCAAGCCCGTCTTCTGTAGCCGTTTTAACAAAGACATTCAAAGCATTTTCTAAAAAATCATGAAATAAGAATATCAATTGGATAATCTTACCTTCCATCCTCAAGCGACCCTCTCTTACCTCATAAAGCAAGTCTTCAGTTTTATGAATAAGCTCTGACGTCTCATTAAACCCCATCGCTGCAGTACTACTTTTCATTGTATGAAAACTTCTAAAAAGCTCATTTACCAATGGCATTATCTCATCAGTATTTTCTAGCTCTAAAAGACACTCATTAATATTATCTAAGTGCTCTCTCATATCTGCTTCAAAAAGATTCATGTACTCATTGTTCATCAAAATTCACTCCTAATATTTCCCAAATTCTTCTGATTCAAAGCCTCCACCTTGATTTCCTGCACCTTTTTGACTATGTCTTGGTTTTTCATCATATATCTCAGTTAGCTGAGATTTAATATTATCTGAAATTCCAAACGCTGAACTCGACAAGGAGTCTTTCATAAGTTTAAACATGCCAACCTTAGATTTTAAGAAGTCAGCCTGAGCTGAAAGCTGCTCACTTGCCGCAGATCCTTCCTGTGCTGTGGCAGAATTTGTTTGAACCACTTGACCCACCTGTTCTATCGCTTTATCTACCTGAGATATGCCCGTAGCCTGTTCATTAGATGCTGTAGATATATCGCCCACAAGATTAGCAACCTTAAATGAGCCCTCAACTATTCCCTCTAAGGCAACGGCTGTCTCATTTGCAATCTTAGTTCCATGTTCAACCTTATTTATCGAATCCTCTATCAATGATGTGGTCTCTTTAGCCGCCTCTGCACTTCTTGCAGCTAAGTTCCGAACCTCTTCTGCTACTACCGCAAAGCCTAAACCATGCTCACCAGCCCTTGCCGCTTCAACTGCTGCATTAAGTGCTAAAATATTTGTCTGGAATGCAATCTCATCAATAACCTTTATAATCTTAGAAATGCTATTTGATGATTCATTTATCTCAGACATTGAGTTTAACATCTCCTTCATTTGATCATTACCAACTTCTGCATCTTGCCTTGCCCTTCCTGCTAATTCACTTGCCTGACCTGCATTATTTGCGTTTTCTTTTGTTTGAGTTGCTATTTCACTAACTGTCGCTGTTAGCTCTTCAATAGAACCCGCCTGTTCAGTAGCACCCTGAGCTAAACTTTGGCTACTATCAGATACTTGACTTGACCCTGACGCAACCTGTTCAGACGCTGTATTTATCTCATTTAGCACTTGATTTAAAGAATCTAGAGTTCTGTTTAATGCCTCTTTAATCTTTGCATGATCGCCCTGATAATTACCTTTTACTCTCTTAGTAAAATCGTTTTTAGCCATTAAGTCTAGTACATCGCCAGCCTCTTCTATTGGCTGAATTACAGCATCAAGTGTCTTATTAATGCCTTGAACTATCTTTCTAAAGTCACCATCATGCTTAGACGCATCTGCCCTTGTAGATAATTCCCCATCTACTGCTGAATTTGCAAGGGTATCTAAATCTTGCATAAGTGTTTTTAACGTATCTCTAAGTTTAACGGTACTCTTTGCCATAACATCTGCATCAGACATAATCTGAATATCCATATCAAGATTACCACGCGCCATTAATTCTAGATTTTCAGCATCATGCTTAAAGTTTTCTATGACTTTTTGCAAAGACTCCATCATCTTATCGTTTTCTGAGCGTTTTTCTAAAGTCATGTTAGTATCACCAACACCAAGCCTACTTGCAGCCTCTGTTACTTCTTGCGTCGACTTAATCAAATTATTTAAATTATTCTTTATTTCGTTAAAATCACCTCTATACTGCTCTGTAATCTGCGGTGGCATATCTCCTTTACTTATTCTTTCCACATATTCCGCTGTAACATTGATAGGTTTTGCAAATTCATCAACAAGATCGTTTACTCCACTTAGTAGCTTATTCCAGCTTCCATCATACTTAGAAGTATCTCCTCTAGCATCAAGTTTTCCATTTTTAATAGCCTCTATAAGTTCATTTGTATCATTTGACATATTGTTTATAGCGTTAACCGTTCCTTGAAGCGCAGGTGCAATCTCATCTTTTTCATCTTTAGCCTCTACCTTAAAGTTTAGATCACCTTCACTAATCTTTTTCATTGAACCAATTACTTCGTTTTGAAGCGAATTAGCAAATTTATCCATAACTCTTGCCATCTGCCCCAGCTCATCTTGGGTATCCATATTAAGCCTTGTATCTAAATGACCTTTACCAAGCTCTTCTACCATATGAAGAGTCTTATTTACAGGCTTCTTTATAACAGATGCAATGAATAAGCCAAGAACTACTGCCAGTACTATAGCAATTAGCGTGAACACTAAAATAGTAGCCTCTGTAACATTAACCTCCCTATTTGCTGCATCAGTAGTTTGATCAACTACTGTCTCTATATGTTCTATAGCCTCTTCATAGTTTAGCGCATTTTCAAGTGATATCGCCACCATTTGGTCAAAAACAGTACCCGAAGAATATACCACTTCCTCCATTTGTTCTAAGATATCTAAAACACTATTCATATTTGGAAGTGCTGTTGAATTATATATATCTCTTGCAAGTTCTTGACTATTTTCGTTAGATTCTGTTATAAGCTCATTTACAGCTTGTCCGCTTTCATGAACTAATCTATGAGGCTCTTCAATTTCTTGCATCAACGCAGTAAAAGGTTCACTTCTTGTCTCATATGAATCTAACCATTGCCCAAGTGCACAAGCCCCAGCATCTAAACCACCTTCAAAAACACTTTGATTCTCAATGCTCTCTCTTAACATCCAAATCCACTCAACATGGTCTTTTTGCCTCATAGAAATTTGCGTATGTACATCTTGTGGATTTTCAAGACCTAAATCATCTAATTGTCTAGATAGTGCCATAAACTCTTCATGTCCTGAATCCCAATTTGCTAAATCAGTTTGTATGTCATCCCAAGCAGATTGCTCAGCCTGAGTCTTAGGAAGCCTTTCATACTCTGATACATGATACTCTAATTCTTGCTCAGACTCTGCTATATTTTCATAAATATCTAATCTATCTTCATATGTAATAGTTGGGTTTAACAACGCATTCTCATATGCAACAATCTGTGATAACTCTGCTTCAATTTGAGACAAATGAGCTACACTAGGAAGGTTAACTCCCCCTACTTGGTCAATCCCCCTATATCCAACAAAGCCTACAACAGCTGCTATTAAGGCAACAACAATAAAGCTTGCTAATAATTTTTTCCCTACCTTCATATTATAAAACCATTTCATAAATCTTCCTCCTTTTAATTGGTTAGTCAGTTGGTCAGTTGGTCAGTTGGTTAGTTGGTTAGTTGGTCAGTTGGTCAGTTGGTCAGTTGGTCAGTTGGTCAGTTGGTTGGTTGGTTGGTTGGTTGGTTAGTTGGTTAGTTGGTTAGGAAAAACACAAACCATTTCTCAACTATTGTTTAAGATATCATCGCCTCTTCTATATTTTCTAAAACATGCTGTTCATCTAAGTCTAATACCTTACCAATATTTAGCATCATAACAACCTTACCCTTAACCTTTCCTATACCATCTAAGTACTCAGACTCTGAACCAAGACCACAACTTGGTGGAGCTTCTTTTTCTGTTTCTTCAATGTTTACCACCTCAGAAACGGAATCAACAACAATTCCCATCATTTTCTTAGATTCACCATAATTTACCTCAATAACAATAATACATGTTCTTTGGTCATACTCTTTTTTCTCCATTCCAAACCTTAATCGTAAATCCATTATCGGTATTACTTTTCCTCTTAAGTTTATAACCCCAACAACATACTCCGGCATCTTTGGAACTTTCGTCCTTTCCATCATGCCAATGATTTCTTTGACATTTATTATGGGTATGCCGTATTCTTCTTTATCAAGAAAAAATGTCAAATGCTTACCACTTTGATTTACCATAAACACACCTCCATATTAGATAATGTATATACCTTTGCTGAAAATTTTTAAGATAGAATAAATCATCACATTAAACCACTATTATATTAATTCTCTACAAATAATAATAATCCTTCTTTTTATAAAAAAGTTTAGAAGAAAAATTCAAGTTTTCCTTCTAAATTTCTAGGGTTAAATTTGAGTTGCAAGTAATTCTTAACACAAGTAATTCTTAACAAATAAAAAAACATCAAAGGCAGAGAAAGTTTTTTCAATGTAATGAAAAAACTTTGAATATTATACTCGAGAATGATACAATATATATTATAATATTTATTGTAATATAAGGATGGTGACATAAATGATACCAAGAACTTCGTATATAAAAAAACTTCTTGATTTAAAGGATAAAAACATCATAAAAGTAATTACTGGGATCCGCAGAAGTGGAAAGTCGACTATTTTGAAATTATATAAGGAAAACTTGAAGAATCTTGGTGTAAACGAAGAAAGAATAGTAAATATTAATTTCGAGGACAATCAGTATAGAGATTTGCTTGATGAAAAAAATTTGTACGATTATATTACAAGTAAGATTGGTCTAAAAGAAAAATATTATATCATCTTAGATGAAATACAAAGTGTGAAAAACTTCGAAAGGTGCGTAAATAGCTTGTTTTTACGAGAAAATGTAGACATTTATATAACGGGCTCTAACTCGTATATGTTGTCAGGCGAGCTAGCAACTTTTTTAACCGGTAGATACATGCAAATACACGTTCTACCTCTTTCCTTTAAAGAATTCTTAAGTGGCGTTGGCGAGCAAAATGAGATGAAAGCATATGAAAAGTATTTAAAAAATGGCGGTCTTCCATATATCCTAAATTTGGATGATAATTCAGAGTTAATAAGGAATTATTTGGATAGCATATATAGCACTGTAGTTATAAAAGATATTGTTAGCAAGCGAAATATTAGCGATGTAAATCTTCTTGAAAGTATAACACGGTACTTGTTTGATAATGTAGGATCGTATATATCTATTAAGAAAATAAGTGATACACTTACTTCGATGGGGCGAAAGAACTCCGTTAGCACAATAGAAAATTACGTTTCATCTCTTTTAGAAAGTTATATTATGTATAAGGTGAATCGATATGATATTAAAGGAAAGCAACATTTAAAAACACTTGAAAAATATTATTTATCGGATCTAGGACTTAGAACATACCTGCTCGGAAACAAGAAGGCAGGAGATATGGGGCATTTGCTTGAAAATGTAGTTTTCTTAGAACTTAAGCGAAAAGGTTATGAGATCTATGTAGGTAAAAATAATGACATGGAAGTGGATTTTGTAATTATTAATCAAGATGGGCTTAAGTATATACAAGTAGCTCTTTCAGTAAGAAGTGAGAAAACCTTAGAGCGAGAATTAAGGGTTCTTAAGAATCTAAATGATAATTATCCCAAGTATATACTTACACTTGATTATGATACAGCAGATTATGATGGCATTAAGCAATTTGGAGTGATTGACTTTCTACTTGAGAGGGAGAATATATAGCATTCCCCAATTCCCCCTCCCCATAAACAGAAATTTTAGCTTTCAAATGGGAATTTTCAAAGGGGGCTACCTTCCCGCTGCTCTTAAGACCATTTGACTATGTCTTTCATCCACCCTATCTGTTCCGTGCGTCCTACTATTTAGAAAATGAATATCAAAATGACCATCCATACCATTACCATGTATACTATTGTAATTAATCCCAGTACCAAATCCACCACTTCTATTATCTACCATAACCCTCGCTGGCATATCATCCCTACCAGCATGAGGCATACCTGTCATCGAGCCTGCAATCCTTCTTCCATTAACCTCTACCACCACAGCTCGTCTATCCCAACTCCAATCCCCACCATAAATACGCCTTAGAGTCTGAGTATCTTCCTTTGTAAGAGTTTCACAATCAGCATGATTATATCCACCTGTTCTTCTTGCATTAAAACTAAGTCCTGTCTTTATATCAGTAACAATTACATCTGCATCTAAGTAAAATTTATCACTTCCTCCACTAAACCAACCAATCAACTCTCCCTTAAGTGTTCCTCCTCTTGAGCTTTGCTTTCCAAGATAAAGGGCTTGTTTTGTCCTACTTCCAGCTATACCATCTGCCACCAAAGAATTATCGCTCTGAAAAGCCTTTACCGCATCAGCTGTTATGCTTCCATAAAAACCTGTAACCCTATAGTTAAAATACCCAAGCTCCTTTAATTTAGATTGCAAAGCCTCAACCTTTCTCGACTCACTTCCAACTCTTAATGTTTCAAAAGAACCAGATCTCATTTTATGTAACTTTGCAAAAGTGTTCTTTCCCACTATCCCATCTTCCAACAAGTCGTTATCTCTTTGAAAAGACACAACCGCCCTTCTAGTAATATCACCAAAATATCCAGTTGGAGAAAGGTCAAAATAACCTAATTTTTTCAATTCAGTCTGAAGCCTTGTTACGTCATCACCTCTTGAACCTTGCCTCAAAATCATTGCATTTGACTGTACCTGTACAAAACTATAGAAAATACCCTCTGATGAAAACCCAAATAGCCCCAAAATAATTACAAAACATAGTGTGAATTTCAATCTCTGAATAGCTCTCATCTTAAACCCTCCTCATAAGTATCCGTGTACAAAAATTTTCCCTGCCACGCTAGCTCATACTTCAACTCTTTCTAAGATAATGTCTATCCTATCCTTCAAACCTTCTTCCTTGTTGTCAAATTCAAAAAAACCAGTTACAGATATATTGTTTTCATCTTCTTCAAACTCAAGCTTTATCACTCCGTATTCTTCTAGATTATATTCAAACATTCCTGTTTCATCATCAAAAATTCCAGTATATGACTCTCCGTAATTTAAAATACTGTCACTATCAATTTTTTTCAAGGTTACTCCATCATCTTCTATGGAACTATCCTCAACATGATTTTCATCGCTACTATCACTTTCTTCTATATTAACTTCACCCTCGTCGATGTCTAATGTTTGAACCCCCGCAACTGTAACCCCTTCTAAAACATCTTCATCATGTTCTACAGGCATATGGGTCAACGTAAGCATTTGCCCCTCTCTAATAACACTAAATTCTACATCGGTACTATGACCTTCCCAGCCGTCCTCTCCAGTAACAGTTTCAAGCTTTGAAACTGTTAAATGGCCAATATAATATCCTGTAACATCAAACACGTCCTCTTCCTCTTCTTCTTTCTCACTCCCACATGCCACTAAAAAAAACAATAATAAAACCCCTAAAACTAAAATAAAATATTTTTTCACAATAATACCTACCTTTCTTTGATAACACTAAAGTTTCCATTTTCAATATCTATATAGTATATAGACCCACCTTCAAACTTTTTAGCAAATGATGACTTAGTGTAATCAAGTTTTTTAAAATAACTAAGTAATAAATTAATCGGATAATCACCCGTTACATAGCAAATACTTTTCCCGCTATTCCTGTTTACTAAGTCTCGTAATTTCATAATCAACCTATTTTTAAACTCATCAACACTCTCACCGTTAGGCAGTTTTAATTCGCATGGTCTATCTTGCCACAATCTATACTCATGTGCAAATTTTTTCGAAATATCTTCCCATTTTTTATCTTCCCAGTCTCCTCCAAACATGTCATCTAAATATTCACTAACCGTCAATGGAATTGCCTTTTCCGAGGATATCTTTTTTGCAGTTTGAACAGATAAAACATCCGTCCCAGAATACAAAATATCTATATCACAATCAATATTCTCTAAAGAAAAGCTAAGTCCTTCTAAAGAGGCTACTCCTTTATTAATTGGTTTCCTATTTTTAAAAAAACTATCATCATCAAATTCTGAGGCTACATACTTAACCAGTACTAATCTTGTTTTCATACAATCCCCCCACTAACCTATATCTACTTTTTTTCTAAGCCCTCTATACTATAGCTATTCATATGATCCCAAACCAACCATTCTTCATAACCTGCGTCATAAACTGCTTGTATTTGCTCTCTTAACTGTTCAGGTCCATAGTGCTGATAATTTGCTATCCAACTAGCCGTGAAATCTTGCAAGTATGTCCTAACCTTTGGAGTTCGGCCTTCTACCTTATCCAGACGTTCTTTAGTTCTTAATAGTGTGTTCTTAATGATTCCATAAGGATCTAAGTCGGGTTCATTAAATCTTACTCCATTTATAACCTGACCTGGAGAATAGTGTGAAGGATATGCCATCAAACATATATAATCCATATCCCGTCCCACAGTTTCTAAGTGCTGACCAATCCCTTCTGTATCCCCTAGGCTTTCTGCAACAATAGCAAATATATCTGCAGACAAAATATCGTTTGGCATTTGAAGCCTTGCATAAGCTAAAAAGTCGTTTATATTTTCAGAAAAACTTCTCTCTCCTCTGGTATCCTCAAAATGCATGTCACTTCTTCTACCATCTGGAAATCTGATGTAATCAAACTGAACTTCATCAAAACCTAATTCCAAAACTTCTTTTGCTATATCAATATTATATTCCCAAGTCTCTTCTTTATATGGGTCAATCCAATATGAGTTGTTAAATGTATAGAGCGTACCATCTGGTCTTTTGATAGCCAAATCTTGTCTAGCATCTGCTAATATTGGATCCTTAAAAACAACTATTCTTGCTATAGAATAAATACCATTTTCCCTTAACCTATTTGTAATCCTTTCTAAATCAAGCATAATATTTTTTGCACCTATTTCAATTGCTAGAGACACGTTAGAGTCATACATTACAGTACCATAATCATTTTTAACATCTATTACATAAGAATTAATCTCTGTCGTATTGGCAATATCAATATAATAATCTAATCTACTTGCTGCAGAAGACGCAGTCAAATAAATCCCTCTTGCTTTTACACGTTTTTTGTCATTATTATCAATAATAGGTAACGATGGATCTGTTTCTTCTTCAAGTTCCTCAAGTGCTTCTTCTGTTTTATCTTGCTCTGTATCTTGTTCTGTATCTTGTTCAGTATCTTGTTCTGTATCTTGTTCTGATTCCTCCTCCTCTTCTCCTTCAACACCCTCTAACTCAACTTTATCTTGAGGATTTTCATAATCATCAACCTCTTCATTATTTCCACAGCCGATAAATAAAACCATCACGCCCATAACCAACAAAATCAAAACACTTTTTGCAAATCCCTTGTACATTCACTCCACCCTCCCAAAATTATTAAGTTTTACAAATCTTCACTTACAAAGTAAATATTTCATCATTGTAATAAATATATCACAAAAAATAAAAAAATCAATATCCAAAAAAATGGAATCCTCCCACTAGCCATCTTCATCTAAAATCTGATAAAAAGCAATTAGGCTTGAAAGATTGTGCTGAGTATAATCAATCCTTAAGTCATATTTATTTAATCCAGCCTGAAATCCGCCAAGTGAAAGCTTCTTGTTTTTATAAAACATTACATTTTCTTCCCGTAACTGCATTTGCAACTGAAATCTAATCCCCTGCCTAATCGCCTCTTTGATCTTATCTTTGTCAAAGTCACCTCCACAATCTCTAACTAATTTATAAGCTGCACACAAACCCTCACTCCTACAAGCAACTGGAGTTGAGTCAAGCCTAATATGTGGCATTTTATATGCACCATTTATTTCCACATTATCACTTTCACCAACCACTTGAGTCTTTATTATAGCCCTAGTAATCAAAAGTGCATGATCCATATACATAGTTTTAGGTCTATGCCGATAAAGTTCATTTAAGGCGTACAATAACCAATGATCGTGTGCAATAGTATCTTCATTAGCCTCTTTATCTCTTATGTTTATAAGGTAATCGGCTGACCTTTCAGCCACATCTAACCATCTTTCATCTTTATCTATATTATAAAGCCTTACCAACGCTAACATAGCCTCCCCTGGATAATAATGAGATACAAAACCTGTTATCTCTCCAGTAGAATAAAATTGCTTATGCACACTAAATCTACCATCACTATCTTGTATAGCCTCCATCCAACTAGCCATTCTTTGAAGAAGTTTTAAATGTTTCTTATCACTCGTTAATTCAATATATTTAGCTATCGCTATAATTAAAAGCCCATTTCCACCAAGCTTAATTGCATCCTTTTCAACTACAGCATTAACATATTTCCCGTTTACCTGAAAATCAACTGTCTTTTTAAGCAGAAACTCTATCGCAGATTTTGCAATATCTAGAAGTTTTTTATCTTTGCTAAACTCAAATGTTTCCAGAATACAATAAGTAGTTCCTGCATGACGTAAAATATTATACCTATTCTCAGCTTCATCCTGCCAAGGAAGATATGAATAAATGAACTTCCCCTTTTTATTTGTACAGTTTTTAAAATAACGATCTTTAGTTAGCATAATAGCCTCTCTAAGAACTTCCTTGTTTACATCTGAAACTACGCTATATCCATTATTAAGTTTTCTAAAATAATTTTCACTATAAAAGAAAGACAATGTTTGAATCTTTCTCACCTCTATTTTTTTAGCATTTCTTATATTTTCTAAAAAAGCAACATCTTTATTTATAGGATAATGATGAGTTAAAGCATCTAATACATTTTCTACTTGAAGCCTCTTATCCTTTACCAAGCTTTTACCAAGTAGTTCCTCCGGCAAAAAAAAGGTTTTAACATTATTTCCTATTAAAATCCCATCAATACCATTTTTAAAAAGGATTTCATCTTTTTTAGGATTTATTACTGGGTTATTCTTTTTTACAAATCGGATATCTTTAACAATATCTAATCTTAAAGAGTTAAGCCTAAAGTCAGCCTCCTGCCTTAAATCAAACACATGTTTTAAACAACTATTTACAGCCTCATTAAAACCCTTACCCCTTCCTTGAAAAAATACTAATCTACTTTCGTTAATATCCAAGGTTATCAAAATCAAAACTTCATCATTTAGATTTGGAACATCAACCTCTGGGGCCAAACCATTTTCTAACACCAAATCTTTCTTGTCCCTAACAGCTTCAAAAATACTTTTTAAAATCGTCTGCATAAAAACCACACCTTTTCTTAAATATACATTACACAATCACTAATATTATACAATAACAAAATCAATTTTACCATAATTATTTAAATATTCTTTGCTCCATTAACCTTTGTATAATTTTCAAGAATCTGATATTATAGGTTTAAGAAATCTAAGAAAGGAATGAATATTTTGAAAATATTATTAAATAGCAAAAAAACAATAATCGTCCAAGACTGTAAAATAGCAGATACATTTTCCAAGCGTTTCAAAGGCTTAATGGGAAAAAAAACACTAGAGGAAGGTAAGGGTTTATACATAACAAAATGCAACTCCATTCACATGTTTTTCATGAAATTTCCAATAGATGTAATATTTTTGGATAAAAACAAAACAATAGTGCACTTACTCCAGAATTTTAAACCATGGAAAATACAATTTCCCATAAAAAGAGCCGCAGATACTTTAGAACTTCCAGCTGGCACAATAAAGAAATACAATATAAATCTAGGAGATATATTAAGCTTAGAATAAGTACGCTTACAATTCCCATTGAAAAAATTCTATCATGTGATATACTATCCTTGCAGTTTAGCAATAAGTGTTTTCCACTTATTGCATACACTTGACACTGTAAAGGAGTGAAAGGCATGCCTTCAAGTACAGATAAGAATAAGAAAATAAAAAAAAATAAAATTAAAAAACGTAAAGGTAAGAGCTTTTTTAAAAGCTTTCTCAAGCTTTCGCTTATCATGTCCATAATTCTAGCACTTGCTTTAATAGGAATTTTAGCAGGCACATTTATAGGTTTAGTACAAACCTCAGACATCATAACCCCCGAAGACTTTGCACTAGAAGGTTTTACCACAACTGTATACGACTTAGATGGCGAACTTATAACCCCTCTACACGGAACAGTAAATCGTATATATGTAGATATCAACTCTGTCCCCGAACACCTGAAAAATGCTTTTATAGCCATCGAAGATAAAAGGTTCGAAGAACATCAAGGAATCGACCTTCGAAGAACAATAAGTGCTGCAATAGGTTTTTTCCAAGATTCAGATTCAACACACGGTGGAAGTACTATCACACAACAAGTGGTCAGAAACCTAACTCACGAAGTTGAGAGAAGTATTCAAAGAAAACTACAAGAACAATGGCGTGCAATCGAATTAGAAAGACATTTAACCAAAAGCCAAATTTTGGAAGTCTACCTGAATATAATTTTTATGGGAAATAATAGTTATGGTGTGGGTTCAGCCGCAAAAATCTATTTTGATAAAGATATTGAAGACCTAAGCCTAGCTCAATCAGCCATATTGGCTGGAATAACTAACGAACCAAGCCGTTACAATCCATTTACTGAAAATGGGCGCAAAAGCATAAAGACACGCCAAAAAATAATTTTGCGAGAAATGTTAGCATCTGGTTTTATTACAGAGCAAGAATATAAAGAAGCAAAAATTGACAAATTAAACTACACTGATTCTCCTACTCACTTTAACATGAGTGCAACTATTCAATCTTACTTTACTGATCAAGTCATAAAGGATGTTCAAAGAGATCTTATCAAGGAAGGATATACAGATGTTGAAGCCGCCCATATGATTTACAACAACGGATTGAAAATTCATACTACTAAAGATACTAATATTCAAAATGCTATGGATAAAGTATTTTCAAATCCAGATAACTTTCCTGTTGTTCAAGAAAAAAAACCGCGATCTGCAATGGTTATTTTAGACTCCCAAACTGGTGAAGTTCGAGCTCTTTACGGTGGTGCTGGACCTAAAGAGATTTCAATGGGCTACAACCATGCAACAGATATGAAATCAAGGGGATTTGGCTCTACAATAAAACCAATAGCAATCTATGGCCCTGCTCTAGACACAGGTAGATTAACCCCTGGAACAGTTTTAGATGATGTTCCTGTATATCTTGATTCTCAAAAACCTGATGAGCGATACCCTACCAAC
>CAZTHU010000020.1:0-13115 GCA_964613575.1 uncultured Eubacteriales bacterium
AGCCTCTTTACTAGTATCTTCAAAATAAAGTTCATAAGGTAGGAATGAAAAATATTTAGTTAAAACCTCTCTTGTTTTCGCTTCGTCTAAAAATTCTTCGCTATCTTCTGCTAGATGTAATGTAACAGTTGTTCCCCTAGTGTCTTTCTCAGAGCCTCCAATTTCAAATTCAGTTCCACCTTGACTTACCCACCTTACAGCCTCTGCACCTTCTTGATGAGACAGGGTATCAATTGTAACTTTATTAGCCACCATGAATGCTGAGTAAAATCCTAGCCCAAAATGACCAATGATTTGATTTTCATCAGCTTTATCTTTATATTTTTCTATAAAATCTTTAGCACCCGAAAATGCTACTTGATTTATATATTTCTTAATCTCTTCTGCTATCATTCCAATTCCGTTGTCTATAACTTTAACTGTCTTTTCATCTTTGTTAATTTCTACTTTAATAAAAAATTGTTCATCTTCTTTTAAGCTCATCTCTCCTATTCCTGATAATTTTTGCACTTTACTTATAGCATCACTTGCATTAGATACTAACTCTCTTACAAAGATATCCTTTTCAGAATATAACCATTTTTTAATAATAGGAAAAATATTTTCCGCATTAATTGAAACTGTTCCTGTTTCTTGATACATAAAATTACCCCCTTCAATAATCTTTATTTCCCGAAACTATATTACACATATATATAGTTTGTGTCAAGAGGTGGGTTTTTTGCTAATTCTTCTTAAGTGAACATTCTGTTACTGTTCACAGATAAATATAGAAAAGCGAAATCACGTACATTTATTCGTTAAATCGCAATAAATCCGCACCCCCAATTATTTAAAAATAATATTTGAGGGTGCGGATTTAATAACTAAAAGTCTAGTATGAAAAATTATAGTATCATGATTATTTATCTAAAGTCTTAATTGAAAAAGTAAATTCAACATAAATTACAACGAAAATTTGAGTTACTACAGCACTTTTTACACCGAATAGTTGTTACTCGTTGGGGTGATTAATGACTCGTATTCTTAATTATGGTTTTGTAATATCTTTAATTACTTCTCCTGCAATAATCAATCCGACAACAGAAGGAACAAATGCAATGCTACCAGGTATATTTCTTTTATCTGTACATTTTCTAACACTTCCCTTTGGACAAATACAGCTACTGTTACAGCTTGAATCTGCTGTTTCTTTAGTAGTTATGGGTTCTTCTTTTGAAAATACAACCTTCAAACTTTTTATCCCCTTTGCCCTCAATTCCTTTCTCATTACCTTAGCTAAAGGGCAAACCGAGGTTTTATAAAGATCAGTAACTTCAAATCTTTCAGGGTTTAATTTATTCCCGGCTCCCATTGAGCTTATTATAGGTATATTAAACTCATTTGCTTTTAGTACTAAATCTAACTTTGCAGTAACAGTATCAACTGCGTCTACAATGTAATCGTAATCATCTTGTATTAGCTTATCTGAATTTTCAGGAAGGTAGAACATTTGATGGGTTATAACATGAGCGTTAGGATTTATATCTAAAATACGCTCCCTCATAACCTCAACCTTCGATCTGCCTACGGTTTTTCTTGTAGCGTGTAATTGTCGATTTAAATTAGTAAGACAAATCACATCATCATCTACTAAAACAAAATTCTCAACACCCGATCGCACCAATGCCTCAACAATAAAACTACCAACTCCGCCTATACCAAAAACAGCAACTTTACTTCTTTTTAATTTGCCAATAGCCTCTTTACCCAATAGTAACTCTGTTCTTGAAAATGCATGCAACATTTTTTCACCATCTTTCTAAAAGTTCTTTTTTAAATTTATCATACCCATATCCATTAGAGCAAAGTTTTTTTATTTTATAAATTTATAATACCATTATTCCTGATAAAAAATATAGATAAAAAAAAATTCTCATGATATAATCATTTTTGCAAAGTTGTGTCACTAAATATAAACAGGAGAGGTCAAAAATGATTAGAACAAATTATCATATGCACACAAAATATTGTGACGGTAAAAGCACGGCTAGAGAATATATACTTAAAGCAATTGATGAAAACATGATGGCAATTGGTATTACAGCACACTCACCAGTGCCATTTCATAGCCATTTTAATATGCAGGACGAGCAATTAAAAGACTATATCGAAGAATTAAACGCTCTTAAGAAAGAATATTCTCACAAAATACAGGTTTACACTGGATTAGAGGTAGATTTTACAGGTAAAGAAACCGAAGATACAATTAAAGCATTCAAGGAAAAACTTGATTATAAAATAGGCTCCGTTCATTTTATCTTTGACGAAAAAACCAATGACTATTATAATATTGATGGTGATATTAATACCTTTAAAAATACACTCAAGATAGCTTGTAAAGGCAACATTAAAGAGTTGGTAACAAGATATTATAACGAACTTATGAGAATAGTTAACACTTATGATTTTGACATTCTAGGGCATTTAGATATAATAAAAAAGCAAAATAACAATAATTTATTTTTTAGCGAAAATGAACCTTGGTATAAAGAACTAATAGATGAAGTTTTAGATACGATTAAAACTAAAAACAAAATAGTAGAAATTAATACAGGTGGAATTATACGAGGATATATCAAAGAGACCTATCCATCAAATTGGATTATAAGAAGGTGTAATGAAAAGGAGATACCTATTGTTTTAAATTCAGATGCACATCATGCAAATGATCTAAATTTATACCTAGAAAAAACAGCTAAGACGGCAAAGGCATTAGGATATAAGCAACAAAGAGTCTTAGTAGATAACATATGGCAAGATATTGATATTTAATGAAAGGGGTTGTTAGGTTATGTATTTAATTATTATTTCTGCAATATTAGGAGCTCTTATAGGATGGGTTACAAATAAATTGGCTATAAAGATGTTATTTAAGCCTGTAAACCCAGTAAAAATTCTTTTCTTTACCATTCAAGGAGTTTTTCCTAAACGACAAAACGCAATAGCTAAAAGTATTGGTAACATTGTAAAATCGGATCTAGTTGGACTTGATGACTTAAAAAAGCTTCTTACTAGAAAAGATAACATGGATAAAATAAAAGAAAAGATAAAAGCTAAGCTTGAAACAACAATACATGAGAATATCCCACCAATGTTTTTAACCATGGCAGGCGGACAAATACAAGCTATAATCGACCAATTTGTAAACAACAACGATGACTTTCTACAAGAACTAGTAGATGAGCTTGTTTCAGCAGAAAATGATATGGATATTGGAACTATTGTAGAAGAAAAGGTAAATAAAATGGACTTTCGTAAGTTTGAAAGCGTTTTATTAGAGCTTATTAACAATGAATTAAAATACATCGAATATATAGGCGCATTCCTAGGTTTAATGATTGGTATAACACAAGGAATTTTGTTGATATTAATAAGCTAAAAGTTTAAGTAAAAAGGATGCCAAGCGAAAAACTGGCATCCTTTTTACTTAAACTTACAAAAAATTAACTCTTTAACAAATATTCAAAAGCACCCAAAGATGCCTTAGCACCTTCTCCCATTGCTACAATTATTTGTTTATAGGGTACATTTGTACAATCCCCCGCTGCAAAAATTCCTTCCATAGATGTCTTCCCTTTATTATCTACAATAATTTCACCAAATTGATTTAATTCTAGAGTATCTTTTAACCAGTCAGTGTTTGGAATTAATCCAATCTGAACAAAAACTCCTTCTACTTCTAATGTTTTTTCCTCTTTCGTTGTCATATCTTCATAAAAAATACCCTTGACTTTGCTATCTCCACTTACTTTAGTTGTTTTAGCATTTACAACAACATCAACATTAGAAAGCTTTCGCAAATGATTTTGCAATACACCATCAGCCTTTAAATTAGGTGCAAATTCAAGTAATGTAACATGACTTGCTAAACCTGCTAAATCAATTGCTGCCTCAACTCCGCTATTGCCACCACCTATAACTGCAACACGCTTACCTTTAAAAAGTGGTCCCTCACAATGTGGACAATATGCAACGCCTCTTCCTTTATACTCATTGTCTCCCTCAACACCTAACTGTCTCCATCTAGCTCCAGTAGATACTATAATTGCCCTCGATTTTAAACTTACACCACTTTCAAAGCTTACTTGCAAGAAATCATTAACCTTTTCTATTCTTTTTGCACGTTGCATATTAATAATTTCAAGTCCATATTCTTTTACGTGCTCCTCAAGTGCCCTAGCAAACTTTGTGCCTTCTATAGATTTAACTGAAATAAAATTTTCAATAGACATAGTCTCAAGTAGCTGTCCTCCAAATTGCTCGCCAACAATACCCGTCTTTATACCTTTTCTTGCTGCATATATAGCAGCGCTTGCACCAGCAGGACCTCCCCCAACAACTAAAATATCAAAGGGGTCTGCTTTCTCTAATTTTTCAATCTGCTTTTTGTCAAAAGAGTCATCAAGCTTTTTTAAAATTTCCTCAACACTCATTCTTCCTTGAGCAAATGGTTCTCCATTTAAGTGAATTGTTGGCACACTCATTATATTAAGTTTGTTAACTTCTTGCTCAAAAATTGCGCCATCAATCATTGTATGTGAAATATTCTCATTTCTAGCTGCCATCATATTTAAAGCCTGCACTACATCTGGGCAATTATGACATTCTAGCGAAACATATGTTTCAAAATGAAGTTCACCCTTTAAATCATCTACCTGCTTTAATTTATCCTCGTCTAACTTTGGAGCGTATCCGCTAACATGCAAAAGAGCCAATATAAATGAATTAAACTCGTGCCCTAAAGGAATGCCCGCAAATCCAACTCGCGCAATTTCCGAATCCTTACTGATACTAAATGACGGTTTTCTTGTTGCCGAGTCATTTTCCTTTGTGATTTTAATTTTCCCTGTTAAGCCTGCCACATCATTAATAAACTCTAACATTTCTACCGATTTTTTACTATCATCTAAATTAAGATTAATCGTAATATCAGCCTCAAGCTTATCTAGATACTTTTTAAGCTCCCCTTTTACATTTTCATCTAAAATCATAATACCACCCTCTTCTATTTTGTTCTGCTAAAACACCTGAAAGGAAGCGATACCACGAAAACATGCATTTGACGTGATATGGCTTCCCTTTCAAAAGTTTAATGGATAAATTGCATCTACTTACTATATTTTTCCTACTAAATCCAATGAAGGTGACAATGTACTAGAACCTGGTTTCCACTTTGCAGGGCAAACTTCTCCTGGATTTTGTTCTATGTGCTGTGCTGCCTGAACCTTTCTAACAAGTTCTTGCGCACTACGCCCTATTCCTAGGTCATGTACTTCTGCAACCTTTATAACTCCCTCTGGGTTAATAACAAATGTTCCTCTAAGCGCTAAACCTTCTTCTTCTATCAAAACATCAAAATTACGTGAAACTGTACCCGTTGGATCTCCAATCATAGGGAACTGAATTTTTCTTATTGTATCAGACACATCATGCCAAGCTTTGTGGGTAAAATGTGTATCGGTAGATACTGCATATACCTCTACTCCCATTTCTTTTAACTGATCATAATGGTCTGCCATGTCTCCTAATTCCGTAGGGCAAACAAAAGTAAAATCTGCTGGATAAAACATAACAACAGACCATTTTCCTTTTAAGTGTTCATTCGTTACCTCTGAAAAATCTCCATTATGAAAAGCAGTTGCCTTAAATGGTTTTACTTCACTGTTAATTAAATTCGACATAATATCACTCCTTTTTAAATTTTCGCAATTGTAATTTATTACAATAATTACTCTAACATATTTGATATTGATTATCAATACTTTTTTCAGATTATTAACACGCTTTTTTAAAACAATAGTTCCAAGTCAGTGGTATCTAAATAAACAGTAACCTTAGATTTCAGGTGGATTTTCGCTTACAATTTAATTTTTTCAGTTCTCTACTAATCTGGAACAGTTCTTTTAATCTTCTAGGTACAAATCTGTAGATAGGTATCTTTCTCCACTGTCTGGCAAAATAACCACTATATTCTTACCCTTACTTTCTGACCTTTTAGCAATTTTAAAAGCTACATAAAGTGCCGCCCCGGATGACATTCCAACTAAAAGACCTTCGCTTTTAGCAACATACCTAGCAGTTGAAAAAACATCTTCACTTTTAACTTTAAAAATTTCATCAATTATACTTTGATTAATTATATTTGGAATAAAACCAGCACCAATACCTTGAATACTATGGGCTCCAGCTTTGCCTCCAGACAAAACAGCTGAATTATAAGGTTCTACTGCAACTATTTTTACATTAGGCTTTTTTTCTCTTAAAACCTCACCCACACCAGTTAATGTCCCACCAGTACCAACACCTGAAATAAATATATCTACCTGCCCATTTGTATCACGCAAAATCTCTTTAGCTGTAGTTTTCTTATGAGTGTAAGGATTAGCCTCATTAGTAAACTGAGAGGGCATAAACGAATTTGGAGTTTTTTCCACAAGCTCTTGTGCCCTTTTTATAGCCCCCTTCATCCCTTGCTCTCCTGGCGTTAGTATAATTTTTGCTCCATAGGCCTTCAAAATTTTCTTACGTTCAACACTCATTGTCTCTGGCATTGTAATTATCAAACTATACCCTTTTGCTGCAGCAGCAAAAGCAAGTGCAATTCCAGTATTACCACTTGTAGGCTCAATTATTACTGTATCTTTATTAATTAGCCCTCTTTTTTGTGCATCTTCCAACATTGCATTACCAATCCTGCACTTTACGCTTCCAGAAGGATTTAAATACTCAAGCTTAGCAAGAATATTTGCCTCCAACCCCATACTTTTAGAGCAATTTACAAGCTCTAATATAGGAGTATTTCCAATTAACTCTGTTAAATTCTTTGCAATTTTTTGCATTTTCATCACCTACCTAAAAATTGTTGTAAACAGTTAGAACAAAAGTTTTTTATTGAAATCCTACTTCCATTAGTATATTATAAAAACAAAAGTTATACTAGGGAGTGTTTTTTTGAAAATAGGTGATTTTTTAATTATTATATTTATAATAATTTTTATAACCTTTATTTTTAGGTGGCAACTAAGCGATAATATTTTTATGACAGACAATCTAAAAGCACAAGTTTTAGTAAATGGCATCTTGGTTGAAGAAATCTTTTTAGACAATGTAGAAAAATCATATTCCTTCTCTCCAGAGGGTTCAACAGGAGTAGATTTAATTGTAGAAAAGGGGCGAATTAGATTCTTAGATTCATCATGTCAAGATAAAATTTGCATTCTAAATGGTTGGCTAGACCGTGCTGGGCAAACATCAGTATGCCTACCTACTAGGACACTAGTAAAAATAATTGGTGATGATTCAGTTGATAGTGTTGCATATTAAGCGTTTGGAGGAATAAATGAATAGTTCAAAAAAAAATGTAAGATTAGCAGTTTTCATAGCATTTGCAATGGTTTTATCCATAGTTGAATGGATAATCCCACTTAATTTTGTAATGCCAGGTCTTAAACTTGGTTTAGCAAACATAATCATCATTGTAGCTATTTTTCATTTTTCTTTAAAAGACGTTTTAATCATTGTAATTATTAGAGCGGTTTTAACAGCCATTATCTCTGCTAATTTAGTTATGCTATTATTTAGCTTAGCTGGAGGTATTTTTAGCACCTTCATTATGTATGCACTTTTAAGGTGGTTCGGAAGATTCTTTAGTATTATTGGAGCAAGTATATCAGGTGCTTTTTTTCATAATATGGGACAAATGCTAGTGGCTATTTTTTTTATTGGCGATAGTTCTGTACTTTTATTACTACCTATTATTGGATTTGCTAGCATTATTTCTGGAACAATTGTAGGTATTATTAGCTGTAAGTTTTACGAAAATATTAGTCAGGCTCATTTAAACTAAAACTCTTCCATTTAATTAATACATAAAAGCCATATACGTATAACAAGAGAACATATCTTAGGCCATTAAAATATGTTCTCTAATAAATATAAACTAAATATATATTTTTTCAATAACTTGACCTTACGCTAACACCCAAACTTACCTGTTACATTTTCAAAACTACTCCTGTCCAGCTAAGTGAAGAAGTTTCTCCCATCTAGCATCTACTTCTTGTTGTATTTGAACCAAAAGAGCTTCATTTTCAGGTTTAAATAAATGCTTAAATCTACCTTGTGCCTTTAAAAAGTCACTAACCGGCAACTTCTTTTTAGGAATATGGTTCACTGTATATTTTCCGTTTTCAACCTCATACAAAGGCCAGAAACATGAATCTACAGCTAGTTTATTTAGTTCCATCAAATCTGGTGTTGGATACTGCCACCCTCTTGGACAAGGTGCTATAACATTCATAAATGTTGGGCCCTGAATATTAAAAGCCTTTTCAGATTTTTCATAAAGATCCTTCATATTTCCAATAGCAGCTGTTTGACATACATAAGGTATATTATGATTAGCGATAACCTCTGTTAAATCCTTTCTCCATTGTTGTTTACCTGGAATAACAGAACCTGCAGGTGATGTAGTAGTATCAGCATACATAGGTGTTGCAGATGATCTTTGAATACCTGTATTCATATATGCACCATTATCATAACATACATATAGCATATTATGACCTCTTTCCATTGCACCTGAAAGCGACTGAAGTCCAATATCATAAGTTCCGCCATCACCACCAAAGGCGATAAACTTAGTAGTATCTTTCATTTTACCTTTTCTCTTTAACGCCGTATAAGCTGCCTCAGCACCAGATACTGTAGCTCCTGAATTTTCAAAAGCGTTATGAATAAATGAATCGTTCCAAGAAGTGTATGGATAAATAAAGCTACAAACCTCTAAACATCCAGTTGCACACCCAACTACTGCATGGTCTTCTTCATCTAACGCCCTTAAAATCTGCCTTACAACAACTGGAGCACCACAACCAGCACACATTCTATGGCCGCCCGTAAATCTTTCTTTCTTCTTTGAAACCTGTTTTAGATTATATGCCATGAAATTGACCCTCCTATTCCCTAACTCCAACATAATTATAAACCGACTCAATATTTCCTGTTTCCACTATTGTGTCTAGATCGTCAAAAACCTTTTGAATATCAGTTTCTTTAACATCTCTTCCACCAATACCGTAAATGTAATTTACAAGCTTAGGGGCTGTAAATCCTTTTACTAGCATACTACTTGTAATCTCTGTAAACAATGGACCACCTGCAGCATTAAAACCATCAGATCTATCCAAAACAGCAACTGCTTTAAACTTTGATAGACAGTTTGCTATTTCATCTACTGGGAAAGGTCTAAATAATCTTGGTTTTACCAACCCTACCTTTTTGCCTTGCTTTCTTAGTTTATCTATTACGTATTTACCAGTTCCTGCAGTTGAGTTTAATGCAACTATAACTGTTTCTGCATCATCTGTTTGATACTCTTCAAAGAGCCCATAACTTCTACCCGTTAACTTCTCAAACTCTTTTGAGACCTCTTCTACAACCTCTTTTGCATTCATCATACCTTGTGCTTGCTGTCTCTTATGCTCGAAGCAATGTGTAAAATGATCAAGTGGCCCTACAGCTATTGGGTTTTCTTTGTTTAGGAGATAATTTTCTGGCTTATACTCTCCTATAAACTCTTTTACTTTTTCTGTTTCTAATAATTCAATGTTTTCAATCGCGTGTGACGTAATAAAACCGTCTTGGCATACCATAACAGGAAGCTGAACATCTATATGTTCACCTATTCTATGTGCCATAAGCATATTATCATAAGCCTCTTGATTATTTTCAGAATAAAACTGAATCCAACCTGAATCTCTAGCACCCATAGAATCACTGTGATCACAATGAATATTCAAAGGACCCGATAAGGTTCTATTTATACACGCTAAAACTACGGGAAGTCTTGATGCCGCTGCAATATATAAACATTCCCACATTAAAGCTAATCCATTTGATGAAGTCGCAGTCATCGCTCTTGCTCCAGCAGATTGTGCACCAATACATGCCGACATTGCACTATGTTCAGATTCAACCGCAACAAACTCTGTTTCAACCTCACCATTTGCTACAAAAGTAGAAAAATATTGAGGAACCTCTGTCGATGGTGTAATTGGGAAAGCCGCTACAACATCAGGATTTATCTGTTTCATGGCAAAAGCCACAGCCTCATTACCACTCATTCTTTCTCTAATAGCCATATTATTTATCCTCCTTTTACTTTCCTTCTGGAACGAAATCTATCGCCTTAAATGGACATACCTTTACACAAACTCCACAACCCTTGCAATGATCAAAATCAAACTCTGTTCTCTTTCCTTCTTCATCTATCAAAATCGACGTATCTGGACAAACTGGGTAACAAAGAAGACATTGTTTACATTTATCAACCAACCATATTGGCTTCATTGCACGCCAAGCTCCTGTTTTAAACAAATTTGCATTACCTGCACAATCAATAGTTCCACCTAATGTAGTTTCCTTCCAAGTAACATCATCAGGAACACTAGTTAATTTTTTTTCACTCATAATCCTTTCACCTCCTGCATAGATCTATGAAGTGCTTTAATATTACCGTCTACAACCTCAGGTTTTCTTTCAAACTTGTGTTTAAATGACTCTACCATGTTGTTTAAGAATTCTTCTTCAGGTAAAAATCCACCTACCTTAACTACAGCACCTAGCATTGGTGTGTTTGGAAAGTACTTACCTAGAGTATCCATAGAAATACTCCTTGCATCAATAGTACAAACCTTTCCTTTAAAACCATTAAGATAAGGTCTTACCTCTTCTGGTGTTTTTGGTGTATTAACAATAATTGCACCTGTTTCTTTAGCTCCTGCCGTAACATCTACCACCTCAATTAGTGTATCATCAACCACAACAACATAATCTGGTTCATAAATGTTGCTATGTATCGATAACCTCTCATCACTAATTCTGTTATAAGCAGTAATTGGAGCGCCCATCCTTTCAGGGCCGTACTCTGGAAAACCTTGAATATACTTTCCAGTCACAAAAGCGGCATCTGCAAGAAGTAAAGATGCAGTCTTAGCACCTTGTCCACCTCTACCATGCCACCTTATTTCAACAACATTGCTCATATATTAACCCTCCCTTAAAATGTATTGCTGTCTTTTGTATTATGCGCAAAACTAAATTAAAAACACATAAAAAATTATATTACCCCTACATTACTTTGTCAATATATTTAAGTTAAATTCGTATATAACGTTAATTTTTACAGTACATGAGGAATAATGGAAGAAAATACAAAGTTTGGACAAAATTCACTTTAGTTATTTGCTAAAATGGCTTTAATTACTTACTCAAATAAAGTAACAAAAAGGATTTTTAATTTTGAATGAAAACAACTAGCATAAATAGAAAACGAAATTGATATGTAAATTGCAGGAAACAAATATCACATTGAATTTATAGTAATAAAGAGAGTAGAGCGTTTAAAATCTACTCTCTTTGCCTTTTAGCCTTTATTTGTTTGTTATAAGAAGGCCTTCTTTATCACTAAATTTACCCAAAATAATCATAATAAAATCAATCAAAACCCATATACCTAATCCACCAAAAGTAATTATTTGCAATACACCTGTTCAATTTTACCTGTGTAAAAACGATGAACACCAAACGCTCCTAAAAAAAAGCATAATAAAACTGTTACTACAAAATCTTTAGAACTTTTCTCCATTAAAAAAACTCCCTTCTTTTTTTATTTCTTTCCAAAAACTTTATCGAAACAAACAACAAAAAACTTAACACTTTTCACAACATATTTTAAAATTCAACACCCTCATGTCCTAATTAGATTTTGCAATTTTTACAGTACATTTAAAAACCTATGTATAAATCTAACAAAAAAGTTAAAAATAATACCGCATGGCAATAAAAGGAGGCTATCATGGAACAAAATAGTACATTTAAAAAATTTGTAGATTTAATATCATATACGCCTGATAAAAAGGCTAATAAATTTACCCTCCCAGATGACAAAGCACAAGGGGACGGTTCTTCTGTGTTGCAATTAAAACAAGAGAACAATCCTGCTGTTTCACCTCTTCCTAGTAAGAAAAATAAAAATAAACACTCCACTTTTGATGAGCAAATAACTTTCATTAAAGAGAATTTTAACTTTCCAACAAACAAAGACATTATCATAAGAGAGTTTATAATAGCTAGCAAATTAAAAGCTTTCGTTGTATATATAGATGGAATGGCTGACCGTGAAATCATCAATGATTTTATATTGCGTCCTCTTTTAAACTTAGATACCAAAAGTTTACCCGAAGCTTGCTCACTTGATTACATTATAGAAAATGTTCTTCAAACCAATGAAATAGAAATAACAAAAGACAATCAAGAAGTAATATATAAAGTACTCCTAGGTGACACTGGTCTTTACATCGAAGGCTGTGATTCTTATGTATTTTCTGAAACAAAAGGTTTTGACATGAGAGGTGTGGAACAACCCTCAACAGAGAGTGTTGTTAAAGGACCTCAAGAAGCATTTAACGAAAATACACGTACAAATATTACATTAATAAGGCGAATAGTTAAAAATAGTCGCCTTACCACCGAATTCATTACACTAGGCAGAAGAAATAATAATCTTTGTAGCGTCGTTTACATAGACGGCTTAGCAAATGTTGATATTGTTCAAGAAGTAAAGCGAAGATTAAATAGTTTAGATGTAGATTTTATTGCGGGCGACGGAATGTTAGAACAGTTTATCGAAGATAATCCAAATTCCATCATCCCAACCATTTTATCAACAGAACGCCCCGATAGGGTAGCTGCGTATTTAGCAGAGGGAAGGATTGCAATCATCTCGGAAGGAACACCGTTTGTTCTTATAGTCCCACTTACAATCGTCTCACTTTTTCACTCTCCAGAAGAATCATATCTTAAGTGGCAAGTAGGTACAATAATTCGTTTTTTAAGAATATTTGCACTTTTTTTGGCCACTCTACTACCTGGCGTTTATGTTGCACTTACAAACTTTCATAGAGAAATGATTCCAACCGATCTTCTAATTGCTATAGCCCAAGCTAGAGAAGCTGTTCCATTCCCTACTATTGCTGAAATAATTTTTATGGAACTTGCCTTTGAATTAATTA
>CAZTHU010000021.1:0-12962 GCA_964613575.1 uncultured Eubacteriales bacterium
TCCGCTTTTTTTCCACAGCATACACAATTTTCACTTCTTTGTGAAAATTCTACTATCACATGTCCTTCCTTGACATATCTTAAAATCCTATTCGCACCTAATTTGGTTTTTTCTACCAGTTCATCTAGGCTTGCTTGTCTATTTTTATCTAAAACGTCTTGGATAATCTTTATCTCCTCACCCTCTACCTCAAAACATTTAAGACAAAGCTCCAACCCATATGATTTGTATAAATTCCCACATCTCTTACAATTTTTAAAATCCATACGCATACTCCTTAACCAAATTTGGGGTTAGTTAGCAAACCTTACAAAAAATCTTTTAGCTCCCTCTTTACCTCCACCTCGCCTACAACAGCCATACTCACCCTGTCAAAATCAAAAATTCTATCTATAACACCTTTTACCGTATTTAATGTAATCTCGTCAATACTTTTTAATATATTTTCTTGAGTTTTAATCTCATTTAAAAGCAAGAGTGATTGTCCCATACTATTCATTTTATCAGAAACACTTTCCAAACTTAATATGTAATTTGACTTCATTTGTTCTTTCGTTCTTTCTAACTCTCCTTCTAAAACACCTTTAGCCTTAATTTCACTAAGTTCAATTGCTATAAGCCTTAAAACCTCATCAAAGCACTCAGGATTAGTACCTGCATAAATATTAAACATTCCACCATAGCTATATGCTGATGGATAAGAATAAACAGTATATGCTAGCCCCTTTTCTTCTCTAATCTTTTGAAAAAGTCTAGAACTCAAACCTCCGCCTAAAATATTGTTAAGCGCCAACATAGTATATAACTCACTAGAGTTATTTTCTAATCCTTCAAACCCTAATGCTACATGTACTTGCTCTATATCTTTATACCTATATGTTGTAATAGGCGTAAACATTGCCTTTTTTATCGGTTTCAAACCTAAGGTTTCAGCTTTCCAACTTCCAAAGCTCTCTTTTACCATTGACTCTAAAACCCTTCCCCCACCAATGCCATCTATATTTCCCGAAAATGCCAACACCACATTCTCAGGCTTATAAACATTTTTAATATAATCTAAAATAACATCTCGATTAATTTTTTCAAGACTTTTTTTGGTACCTAAAATAGGATAACCTAAAGAATGATTCCCCCATGACATATCATTTAAAACATCATGGACAAGCTCTTCTGGTGTATCCTCACACATACTAATTTCTTCTAAAACAACGTTTTTCTCTAAAACAAGCTCATCCTTATCATATGTAGAATTAAAAAACATATCAGTTAAAACATCAAATAGCTTGTCAATGTTTTGATCTAAAGTTTTTCCATAAATACATGTACACTCTGTACCTGTAAACGCATTTATCTGACCACCTATCTCATCCATTGCAATAGCAATATCCTTAGCACTTTTTTTCTTAGTTCCTTTAAATAGCATATGCTCAATTAAGTGAGAAATACCGTTATTACAAGGCTCCTCTCTACAAGAACCAGCACCAATCCAGATTCCAAACGATATCGCCCTAGAGTGCGACATATTTTCATAAACAATCCTAAGTCCATTATCTAGGGTAATTATATTTTGCATAACCTTCCTCCAAATACATCAAAGAATAAATTCTATAAACTTTAGTTTTGCAAAAGCGGAGAATAAATTCTCCGCTACTGTCTTTAATTAAATCTTAAAATCCTGCTTTTTTACGTGCATGGTCATTTAGTTCACAGCATTCTAGAAAAATTCTAACCTGCTGTCTAAACTTTATTAGCCTCTTCCTGTGTTACATCTTTTTTGCTAAGGTTAACGCGTCCTTGTTTATCAACCTCTAATACCTTTACTATCATCTCTTCGCCTTCTTTTACAACATCTTCAATCTTTTCAACTCTATTTTTAGAAAGCTTTGAGATATGAACAAGGCCTTCTTTTCCAGGTAAGAATTCAACAAAGGCTCCAAAATTCATAAGCTTAATTACTTTACCCCTATAAACAGCACCAACCTCAGCCTCTGCACAAATACCTTCAATTATCTTGATCGCTTCATGTCCAGCTTCCATATCAGTTGTTAGAACAAACACTCTTCCGTCTTCTTCTATATCAATTTTAACACCTGTTTTTGCAATAATTTTATTGATCATCTTCCCGTTTGGACCTATAACATCCCTTATCTTATCTGGGTGAATCTTTGTTTTGATTATTTTAGGTGCATACTCAGATAGCGTTTCTCTTGGCTTATCTATAGCCTTTAACAACACCTCGTCTATAATGTGTTCTCTTCCTGTTTTTGTAATCTCAAACGCCTCTTCTATTATTTCTTGGGTTAAGCCATCTACCTTAATATCAACTTGGATAGACGTGATTCCCTTTTTAGTTCCTGCTACTTTAAAGTCCATATCTCCAAAAAAGTCTTCTATCCCTTGTATATCCATGAAAGTTACAAACTTATTTGGATCTTCCTCATCTACTACTAATCCTGCTGATATGCCTGCAACAGGAGCCTTTATGGGAACACCAGCATCCATTAAAGCTAATGTACTTCCGCAAACACTTCCTTGAGATGTTGAACCGTTTGACATCAATACCTCTGATACAAGCCTAATCGCATATGGGAACTCCTCTTCTGAAGGCAGTACTGGAACAAGAGATCTTTCAGCTAATGCTCCATGACCAATCTCTCTTCTACCAGGGCCTCTAGACGGCCTAGTTTCTCCAACGCTATAGCTTGGGAAATTATAATGATGCATATATCTTTTTGTATCTTCTAAATCTATTCCATCTAACATCTGTACATCACCAAGAGGACCTAATGTTGCAATGGTAAGTACCTGTGTTTGACCCCTTTGGAAAAGACCTGTTCCGTGTGTTCTTGGGAGTATTCCAACACTTGCTGAAAGTTCCCTAATTTCATCTAGACGCCTTCCATCTATACGCTTTGACTCTTTTAGAATGTACTCTCTTACAACTTTTTTCTCTAGCTTATACATTGCTTCATCTATTTGAGATTCCATATCCGCATAGCTCTCTGCTAAAGCTTCTTGAACATCTTTTTTAAGCGCACTTACCTTTTCATCTCTATCTTGTTTTTCAACTGCTAAAACAGCTTGTCTCATCTTATCATAGCCAAGTTTAGTAACCTCTTCAAAAACATCCTTTGGAACATCTGAGGATTCATAACTAAACTTTTCTTTCCCAATTTCTTTTACAATAGAGTCGATGAACTCTACAATCTTTTTAATCTCTTGATGTCCTTTATTTATAGCCTCTAAAACAATTTCATCTGGAACCTCATTTGCCCCAGCCTCAATCATGGTTATCTTATCCTTTGTTCCAGCAAGTGTTATATGCATATCACTTCTTTCACGCTCGTCAGCATTAGGGTTTAGAACAATCTTCCCATCAACTAAACCGATTATAACACCACCAATTGGCCCATTAAATGGAATGTCAGATATGCTAATTGCAATAGATGAACCTATCATTGCAACTATCTCTGGCGAATTATCTTGTTCTACAGAAAGCACAGCATTTACTACTGCTACATCATTTCTTAGATCTTTTGGGAAAAGTGGTCTTATTGGTCTGTCTATAACCCTAGATGTAAGAACAGCATTCTCTGAGGGTCTTCCCTCTCTTTTTATAAACCCACCAGGTATCTTTCCAACAGAATACAACCTCTCTTCATAATCAACGCTTAATGGGAAAAAATCTATTCCTTCTCTTGGCGATTTTGAAGCAGTTGCTGTTGATAATACAACAGTGTCACCATAACGAAGCATTGCTGAACCATTTGCTAGTTGTGCCAAATCTCCAAATTCGACCGATAGAGTTCTACCTGCTAAGTCCATTTCAAACTTTTTACTCATATTAAACCTCCTATAATTTTAATTCTAAATTGCAACAACATTATTCTTACCCTTTTTCTATTTATCTATAACATATTACAACTACTCAAATCTCTTCATGAAAAAAATGAGCGGATATCTCCGCTCATCCTTATTTTCTCAATTTAAGTCGTTTAATTACCTCACGATACCTGTTTACATCAAGTTTTGTAAGATAATTTAACAATCCTCTTCTTTGACCAACCATCATCAAAAGCCCTCTTCTTGAATGATAATCTTTTTTGTGTGTTTTAAGATGGTCATTTAAATGATTTATTCTCCAAGTAAGTAGTGCAATTTGTACCTCTGGAGAACCCGTGTCATTGTCATGCCTCTTGTACTCGTTAATGATTGAGTCTTTTACTTCCTTAGTCATTTTCCCTTACCTCCTTAAAATTTAAACGCTTAAAGCCAAGCACAAGGCCGGAGAATCCCAATTCCTAGCTAAAAGCTTACCCTCACACAAAAAATATACCATGAAATAACACCTTTGTAAAGAATAACATTTCTAATCTTTATTCAAAAACTTAAACGCAGCATTACGTTTCTTTTCTTCTTCTTCCTTTTTATTTTGACCCTGATTACTTGCTCCAACTCCAGAAACCTCTCTAATCTCACTAGACATTTTTTGTTGACAACCTTTACAAAACTTACCCGTACTAATACTGTCTCCACAACCCTCACAAGTTAAAAGCTTACTATTTGAGATTACATTAATTCTACCTTCTTTTAAATATCTTTTTATTCTCTCAACTTTTATATCTAACTCATTAGATACTTGCATTAGGGTAGCACCTTCATGTTCATCTAAATACTCTTTGATTCTCTCAAAATCCTTTTCTTCTTCCTTTAAACAATTATCACAAAGCCTATTTCCAGAATACTGAAATAAATTCTTACACCTTTTACAATTTCTAAAATCCATAATTAATCCTCCTATCTTCTTGCTGAAGCGATAACCGCTGTATGAACCGATTTTGCTCCAGCTTCTTTTAAAATTTTTATGCAAGCCTCCACAGTACTTCCTGTCGTTATTATATCGTCAAGAAGTAGAATTTTCTTAAGCGCAATTTTTTCTTTGTCTAAAACCTTGAACGAAGCTTTTAGGTTTTCTTTTCTAAGCTCTTTTTTTTGAAGACTTTGTTTTTGCGTATAAACATCCTTTACAAAAAAATGGGACGCCTCTTCAATGTTTAAGAGTAACGCTATATCCTTTGACAATAATCTAGCTTGATTATATCCTCTTTTTTTTATTCGCTCCTTATGCATAGGAACGGATAAGCAAATATCAAAAGGATTATTTTTATGATAATCTTGAATTTTTGCAACTAAAAGCTTTGCAAAGCACCTATGATAATAATCTTTCTCATTAAACTTAAAACGTAATATTGCCTCTCGCACTAAACCCTCGTATTTGCATAGACAAAAAACCCCATCACATGCCTGTGATGGATAAAAGTCTTTTTTTGGGGCATCACCTTCTGTAAAGTCTATCATACTAAGACATGGCTCACAAGCTTCTATATATGCATCACCTTGTAGAGTTTCACCGCAAAATATGCACTTGTACGGATATACATATGAAAAAATTCTCTTTAAAATCATATACCATAACTTCCTTAACACTTGCAAAATTTAAAATCAAATTAGAGATCTACTAGATCCTCTCTTTACAAGCTCTGTTTCTGTAACAAATTCTTTTTGTTCTATTTGTTCATTATTTAAAAGCTTTGTAAGCATCCTCATTCCAATAGCTCCCATATCATACCTTTGCACCCTTACAGTAGATATGGACGGATAGTAATATTCAGTATGTTCTATCCCATCAAACCCTACAATGGAAATATCTCCAGGAACATCAACACCATTTTCAGCACAAGCTTTAGCCGCCCCCATTGCCATAAGATCTGTACCCGCAAATAATGCAGTAGGCTTTTCTTCTAAAGAAAGAAGCACTTTCATCGCATCATACCCTGCAGTATACCTAGTTCCCGTACGTATAACTAAATTTTCATCATACGCTATACCGTTTTTCTCTAAAGCATCTTTATATCCTTGCATTCTATCTTCCCACGAACCTCTACCATCTGTTTTACCTAATATAAACGCAACTTTTTTATGCCCTAGATCACACAAATAATCAATTGCTTCAAATGCTGCTTTTTTGTTGTCTATTGTAACACTAAAAAAATACTCTTTTGGATCTTTTGTGCAAATAGAAACAACAGGAACTTCAAGCCACTTTAGGTTTTGAGCTACTTGTTCACTTATAAAATTACTTATAAGAACAATACCATCCACCTTTTTTTCCCAAAAAACCTCGATAGACGAATTAACTCTATCTTGATTCATATCTGTGTTGCACACAATAATATTATAATTATATAAATTTGATACATCCTCAATTCCACGCACAACTTCAGGGTAAAAAGGACTTGAAATATCCGGTATCATAACCCCTATAGTTCTTGTTGATTTTGTCTTAAGGCTTCTTGCAATAGCATTAGGCTTGTAGTTTAGCTTTTTCATAGCCTCTAATACTGCCTTTCTTGAAGCTTCCTTTACCGAAGGGTTTTTATTTAAAACCCTAGATGCCGTTCCTAAACCAACCCCTGCTTCTTTTGCAATATCCTTTAAAGTAATTTTTCTATTGTTATCTATAACAATCACCTCATTTGTAATATATTGTAATTACATCTCAATTATCGTTAATCCAAAGATTTGCACGCTCTTGCGTTTTCCCACCTGCTTTTAAGGAATTTTCTAAAAATTTTGGATTTTTCTCAATAAATCTTTTAGCCCACATATTTGGATCATCCAAATATTCCAAAACAAGCTTTAACTGCTTACTATCTATCAAACCTTTTTTATTAGCATCCACGAAAAAATCACTTTCAATGGAGAAAAGTGTATTCAAGTTTGAGCCATAGTGTTCTAATGCTTCCTTACCGCCTTGCTTTCTGTCTATAACGGCAAATGTTTCTGTAATTTTACCACCATTTTTTTCTATTGAAGGAATCCAAAGCTTTTCAAAGCTTGATGCTTTATTTATAAGATCTGCTATATGGAGTATATTCATATTCTGAAGTGGATTAGAGCTGTCACGTTCAACTGTTTTTCCATTCTTAGATATTATTATCTCCACATCTTTAAATATTGTAACATGTGGCTTTTTCAAAAAAATAGAAAGTAAAATAGAAAAAAACCAATCTCTCCTTTCCCCACCTGAGATAGCATCAATCCTATCTATATCAACATGCTCTAACAAAAATTCACACATCATATCAATTACACCCTTGTATATCATATTAAATCGATAATTTTCGAGAGCTTTTTCAAACAAATCCTCAGCTAAATTAAATCTATCTCGAAGCTTTTCTTCTATTAAATCTAAAAATAGATTTGCTTTTTTTTCACTTCCATATAAAAAGTGTGTATTAATAAAATATGGTCCTATAGTTCCAGATGCATACCAAAAAGGGGTATCTTCTCTGCATACATTTATAGACTTTGTCTCAAAAATCCACTCTACAATATTTCCCTGATTTAATACACTCATCTAATCGCCCTCCTTATACTTTTTCTCCATCTGTCTGTCGGTAAGCGTAGACAACAAATCATAAAATTCCCCTTGATTATTATCTTCATGCCATTTACCAAGGCATTCCATAAAACTATTAAGTTCTAGAATTTTTGAAAATGACGCATTGAACATATCTAACACTTCTTCTTTGTCCTGATTAGAGTCAAAAACCTCATAATCTTTTATATCTTGTTTCATTAATGCATGCTCTATTTGCTTAGACTGATTTATAATAATTGCAAATATTGCTTTTAAAAATTCTGAATCAACACCATTTTGTTTTGAATAATACTCTAATGTTTTATATATATTCTTTTCTCTATTAGGTTGATAGACACAAAGCTCTTGCTTCTTTTTAATCTTTGTAACAAGAGGTATAATGGCAAGCCTTTGAATTAAAATGTTTAGCAACGCCTTATCTAAAAAATCTATCCTTTGACGCAATTCATCGATTGTATAATTGCTCATAAAACACCCCCCCCTTTTGTCAACACTAATACTCATATAACTAAATATATCACAACTAGGATTAACTATCAAGAAAAAAGGGAACAAAAAAAACCTGACAATGTCAGGTTTTTTTGTTCCCTTTTCATACTAAAATTCAAAATCTGAGGAGTCAAAGTTAAATTCTACTGTTCCATCGTTAGACCAATCATCGTCAGAATAAAATTCTTGCTCAAATCCGCCATGATTACCGCCCATCGGGCTCATAGTCATTGATTCTACAAGTTCTCCCGCGGCTTTAAACAATGGATTTTCTTGCATTAATACCTCAAGATTTGATAAAATAACTACCTCAAACTCATTTAGTTGCTCATCTGTCATTTGATCTAGTGATTCATATTCACCACTTTGCGGAACATAAATTTCAGGTACAACGGTTGTATCGAACTTACTCTCAATATCTAATCCTAAAGTAACTTTTATATCTTGATTTGGTTGTTGCGGATCTTTTATATTTACAATTGCTTCTAAGATAGCTTCATCTTCAAACACTTCGTGTCTTGCATCCCTTTTTACATTTAAACCTGCACTTAACGCAAAATCTACACTTGGAACTCCCAACATTCCTCCAGCTTCAGATTCAAATGCTACTGCAAAATCAGCTTGATAACCTTTTTCTAAATCTTGTTCCCATGTTTCCAATCTCATTTCCTTAAAATTTAGCGATGCCAATTCCTGCATTCCAAACATTAGATTTGCTGAAACTTTAACATTACCATCCTTTACCTCAAACACTTCATTCCCATTAGCCTCTAACCTTTCTTGTGCATTCATATCTAAAATAACTTCGGCTAAATCATATCCATCAGCCAATGTTCTAATCTTACCACTTATATCATAATTTACCACATCATCTTTACCGCTATCAGGCGTTCCCTCTCTTTTATATTCAATTTCAACACTGTCATCATTATTCCTAATAAAGAAATTAAAAACACCCTCAAAATAGTTATCTTTTGTTCTATAGTTACCATTTTCAATCTCAACATTAAATTTTTCACTATCATATCCCATACCAAAGCTTATCTTTTGCCTTATCATTTCCCCTTTACTATCCATATAAATACTCGTACTAAGCCCTTTTTCTACATTGAAATCTGAAATAATATCTGCAATTCCTTCTAAAACAAATGTAACCCCAAACCTAATCTCTTCTTCAGCTAATTCTAAACTTATATAATCAAAATAATCAACTAAAGCTTCAATTATATCAGCATGAAGTTTTTGATCATTTTTTAATTTATCAGCAATTTCTTCAAGTAATTTCTCCAATCTTTCCTTAGAAAGATTTAAGCTTACTCTATCAGCCTAGATTTCTATTCCTGCAACACTAGTTGAAACATTCGTATCTAAAGAAAATTCCTCATTCAATACAAAATTATAGAAATGATCGTAAAAATTATCATAAACCTTTCCTATAGCATCTCCAAAATGATCAAATACCTTATATAAATCTCCTGTTGGAATTGAAGTTAGTTCTTTAGACGCTAAGTATTTATCGTATAATTGAGGGCTTCTTATAAAGGACGCAGTATCACCTGAAAAATTTTCTATGTGTTCACCTTCAAACATAGACTCCCCATCTAAAAATGCATTAAAAGCCATTTTTTCCAATGATTCATTTTTATTATCTTTAAAATCCAAAGTCAAAGAAAGTTGATTTATAAGATCAATAAATTGGTCTAGTTCAGCGGGCATACCATCACCTTCAACAATCACAGTTGGCTTAAAGATCGAATTTGACTCATATGACTCATCTTGCATTTTTCTAAAAGCATCTGTTTCTAATATTTCAGATATAAAGTTTGTTCTTTCAGTGAGCTCATTTTTGTAAGAATTAAAAAACATATCTTTCGGATTTGATCCAAACGATCTAAAAACAAAAAACAACACCAAAACACCAACTATCACTGGAACCCCAATAAATAATGCTTTTTTAGCACCACCAGATTCCTTCTGCCCTTCATTTGAAACCTCTGCATTTCCATCATCCCAACTATTGATAATCATAAAAACACTCCTTTTTTTAATTTTTATACTACTCCATCTTCGTTTAATTCTAGCAAAAAACAAAAAACCCTCTTTTTATTTCAAAAAAAGATTTTTTAAGTTTCTACTCACTGCCTACTCAACGTCACAGGAGGGGCGAACATCCTTATTTGGTCTTTATTATTTAATGTCATGGTTACGCCATCAAAAGCTACCCCTATAAGAACTCTATCTATATCAACACCTTCACTAACCTCCATTGCCGTAATCTGCAGCCTCCCATTTCCAACATAATCCAAATAGGCTAAACCATCATCAAAACTATTCATAACCATAATATACTGGTGTCCCCCTTCACCTTCTTTTATAGTTATTCTTACCTTTTGACTTGTAAACATTATAGTACCTTCCCACACACCAGTTAAATCAGCAGATTCAGCCTCAATCCTATGTTCTAGCTTCGCCTTTTTGCTCTCTGGGCCAAATACAGCTTCATCTACATTTAAAACCTCGCTAATAGATACTTTATATGTATCCTCAGTTCCGCCTGTCTGTAATATTTGTGCTGCATCTATCATATCATCTAAGTCTTCACCCATATCTATCGCATCAATCAATGCATCTAAATTCCCACCAAAGGCTTCTTGAACACCTTCTCTTAAAGATTCATCACCTTGCAAAACACCTCCTATAGCATCCTTAAGACCACTTCTTATAGTAGGGTCGCTAAAATCAATGCTTCCATCCATGCTAGATAACGGAACCCTATATACATCCTCATCAGTAGTTATAACACTCTGTTGACCAAGCGGATCTGTAATTTGAAGTCGCCACTTATTAACTATATTATTCTGATTGCCAGTTACCCAATTAATTGGATTTAATCTTGAAAGTCTACTTGCTCGGCTTAGCTCTTTACTAAAAAGATTTGATCGCTCTGGCATTCTTATTACCAGATTTTTACCACTCCTTGTTTCTTCAACCTCTAGTTTAGGAGGTTCCGGCCTGAACATTAACAACGCTAAATATGGCTCTTGAAAACTAAACCATCCATCAGAATAAGCATGAATCTCCTGAATTGCAATAGAATCGTAAGCTGAAATATTATCAAAAACCTTAAACTTTTCATGCTTAACATGCTCAAAATCGCCTTCTCTTAACGCTATATATATTGGGAGTTTTTCATCGGCTTGACGCTTTTCTTGAGATCTAATAAATACAAGCTTAACACCATCATCATACTTTTCCTTATCATATTTTAGATTCAAAGTCCTCATCATATTTGAAAATGGGCGTCTTGTAGGTACTATTTTTGCTACTTGATTATTCTCATCTAAGACAATGACATCCTCAACCCAATCTTCAAGTTCACTATTCCCCACTCTATGCAATTGTACAGTCCTTACCTTATCTTCAATTTTTTCGGCCTTTATCTCATAAAAGGCACGAAAATCTTCTTTTGCCTTTTTTTGGCTATTACTCGTTTGACGTATTATAACATACAATGCATCGCCTATTCGAGTTCTACTAAAATCCTCTAACAAGTTTGGTAGAAAATTATCATTTGCCCTTTCACCACTACTTTGTCCATAATATCGATTCCTTAGATGTAAAAGCAAATATCCACCCATATATCCACTTTGAACCAACGCCTCTGGGTTACCTCTAATATCCTTTATATATGACAATAATCCAGGCGGACGCAAATACGCTTCATAATAATTGTGCCTATCTAGAACATGATCATTATCTAGAATTCCCTTTCTTTGATAATAATCTTTAGCCTCAAACTCAAGCAAAATAGCGGTAGCTTCCCAAAACCAAGTATTAGTATTGAAATCATACATAAGAGCTCTGTATCGCCCAGATTGCGCTAAATGAAGTAATTCATGCGTAATCGTTATTAAATACTCATCTAAAATCCTTTTGTTATTTTCATTACTTGGATTTTCTATAACATTTTGTGACGTAGTTCTTAAAATCATATATGGTCTCATTGTCAAAGGATTAATCACCATACCTAAGCTACTAATATTTTTATCTGTTATCAAGATATCTGCTGACCTTGGCTTTTTTAATCCTCTATACTCAAACAAATACTTATCCGCCTCTATTAGCTGCTTTCTAACATGATTTACCTGTATTGGCCAAACATTTTCCTTCTTCCAAAGATAATCATACTTCTCACTATGGGCTTTATATAAATCGCTTGTATGAATCTTATTTATAATTCCCATATGGGTGTTATAGTGAGATATATCATTTATGCCCACGGCTTCGCCAACATTATACTCCATAAAGTGATCTCTAAATTGTTTTTGTAGCTGGAACAATTGATTAGTCTTATCTTCTCCCTCTAAGCTTGGAGTAAATGCTCTATCTAAAAACCCAAGTTTTTTATAAATATCAATCTTTTCTAAAACCATTTTCATAACAGCATCAGGATTCCCAATTCCCAATCGTTCAGGCCAAAGTAATGTATACGTGCTATCATCTTTAAGATTATAACTTATAATTCTTCTTTCTGTTCCAAATGCCTCTTGATGTTTTCTCTCACCCTCTAATACTCTAATCCCCAAAAGTGCAACACCAGTTGAAGAAAGCACAAACACAGAGTTAGCATTTGTATATGCAACATATCTTTGACCATCCACATAACCTCTTATAATTTCACCATCACCATTATCATCATACCTAATAATCCTAAGATCATCATATGCCTCTTTGGGTATATCATACCGACTTAAATCAAATGATACCTGAACCTCCCCTGGAAAAATCTCATCTTTAGCTAACCCCGCATCCATTTTAAACGCATCAATCGCAAAATAATCCTTAAATTGACCATTTTGGGCTATATCCGAGAGTTTTTCATGTTCAATTTGCTCTATCTCAAAATCTCTATCTTTATCAAGCGCATTTTCTTGTGCTACAATTCTAAAACCTTCTGAAGTTGATATATCAATAGGTTTAGTACTTGTATGATTAATTTTCGCAGCAGTTCCTACTAATGCTTCATCTA
>CAZTHU010000022.1:0-12960 GCA_964613575.1 uncultured Eubacteriales bacterium
TAAATTATTTCCTTAATTGTTATGTACTCCTATTGACAAAATGCCTTGCATTTTGTATGATAAGGAGGTAGTCTGAGTAAGCCAGACAGTCGCGTGTACTTTTTAAGGTATACGAGGAAAGTCCGGGCTCCATAGGGCAAAGGTGCAGGGTAATCCCCTGTGAAGGCGACTTTAAGGAAAGTGCAACAGAAAATAAACGCTAAGCATTTGTATGTTTAGTAAGTGTGAAAAGGTGAGGTAAGAGCTCACCAGCGACATGGTGACATGTCGGCTGTGTAAACCCCACTTGGAGCAACACCATATTGAGGCAATAATGTGGCCCGCTAGTCTCGGGTAGGTGGCTTGAGCTAAATAGTAATATTTAGCCTAGATAGATGACTGTTTAATACAGAACCCGGCTTATAGGCTTAGTCAGATTACTAAATATAAAGGGCATTTAATGCTCTTTTTTTGAGGTGATTTATATGGTAGTTAGAGATTTTGTGTTGTTTTTTGAAAAGCTTTACCCTGCAAGGTTAGCTCAAGATTGGGATAATGTAGGATTAATGGTGGGTAATGAGAACAAAAAAGTAGATAAGATTTTAACTTGTCTTGACGTTACTTTAGATGTTTTAGATGAGGCGAAAAAAGGCAGAGTTGATTTGATAGTTTCGCATCATCCTTTTATATTTAAAGGTATGAAGAAAATAACAGATAGTGATGTAAATGGGAGGGCTTTAATAGAAGCTATAAAAAATGATATAAGTGTAATATCTTTACATACGAATTTAGATATGGCTAAAAATGGAGTGAATGATACTTTAGCAAAAAATATTGGACTTTTAAATGTAGATAATATGGGGAAGGAGAATTTTGAGAAAGTATATAAAATAAGTGTTTTTGTACCTAAAGATAATTTAGATGAGGTTAGGGAAGCTATGAGTGAGGCAGGTGCTGGGCATATTGGGAATTATAGCCATTGCACGTTTTCAACTAATGGTATTGGGACGTTTATGCCTTTAGATGGTACTAATCCACATATCGGCAACGAAAACACGCTAGAGTTTGTAGAAGAGGTAAAGTTAGAGAGTGTCGTTACACAAAAGAAGCTAAATAAGGTTTTAGAGAGCATGAAAAATGCCCATCCTTATGAAGAGGTTGCATATGATATTTTTAAAACTGACTTAAAAGCCGATGCCTACTCTTTTGGCAAGGTTGGAGAACTTGAAAAAGAGCTTTCTTGGAATGAATTTTTGAATTACTTGAAAGAAAGGTTGAAAATTGATAGCTTAAGATATGTAGGGAAAAAAGATAGCGTAAAGAGAGTTGCAGTCTTTTCAGGAAGTTTTGATGGGGATTTTAAAGCCCTGTGGTTATCTAAGGCTGATGTTTTAATAAGTGGTGATATTAAGTATCATACAGCAATCGATGCGAAACAAGAGGGGTTGTGTTTGGTAGATTGTGGTCATTTTGCTACTGAGGTAGTTGTCTTAGATGAACTAGTTAGAGTTATAGAGAAAAATTTTAAAGACGTAAAGATTATTAGGGCTAAATGTGAAGAAGACCCATTTGTGTATGATGTTATTAAATGAGATAGACAGGTTAATGTATTAAAATATCATTTAAATATCTGAGTAATATCAATATCTAAAAGTAATAGAGCGAGTACTATTACAAGGATAGGGTCTATTCTTTTATCTTGAATAAGAAGAAAAGCTATTAAGATTATGAGCATATCATCTTCCTCTAGATTTATGCTACTAGAAGAAGATGGTGGATCTGTTTTTGTTGCCATTATATTATTAGGCTCTGAAGTATTGTACTTTTCGCCTTGTTCGCTTTTTTTTGTATCATTTTTTATTAATTCTAATTTTTGCATGAAAAATCCTCCTGTAATTTAAAGGTGTATTGAAAAGAGGTCTCTTGTAATTTAAGAGTCCTCTTTTCCTATTTCGGTGTTTATTAGTGCTAGTGCCTCTTGACAAAGCTTTGATAGACGGATTGCTTTTAAAAACTTAGAAGCCTTATCTTTGCGAGAGTCTCTAAGGAAAGGGCTCATTGCACGAATTAGTTCCATACGATCGTCTTTTTTGTTATCTACATTATCCAATATGCTTTTTATTTTAATTAACATTTGAGCATTTTTTACATTGTTGTCTTTTGAATCGTCGAAAGATTGTTCATCACTTTTTTCTTTCGTTAGTTCCGAAAATATATCTTTTACATTATCGGGCAAATTTTCTAAAAGAGATTCTAGCGTATTCTCATTTATATTATTTTGGCTCATATATACTCCTAAGTATTTTTTTAGATATATATTCAGGTAATGTCTAGAGTAGAAATGATTTTTTCAATTATTTGTTGTTTTTCGGGATCTAGTTTCTCTTGGATGGACTCAATATCTTCTTTTGTTATGTTATTAGCAAAACTTTTCTTAAACTCCTCAACTTCTGAAGAGGTTAGGTTCTCAAGATTTTGGAGTTTTTCTATAAGTTCTTGTGTGTCGGTTTTCTTAAGTTTTTTTATGATATCGCTATGCTCTCCTTTTTTTAGTTTTTCTATAAGTTTTTTTAGCTTTGTTTGAAGCATTGAGTTATCAAAGTCTTGTAGAAGTGAGTCAAATTTGTTTTTGAAGTCTTCTCTCATATTTACATCCTTTCGATAAAAAAATTAAGTTCTAGACATTGCTACATAGTGTTTTTGAATTGGTATCAGAAAATAAAAGCAAAAACACTAGTATGAAAAATAAAATAGAACAGTCTCCTTCTGCAAGTTTCTTATATGCAGCTTTGTCTTTACATGTAAATAGGTGTAAAAAAACGATGATGAAAAAAAGTATGGTGCAGTTGTCGCCCGTTAATAAATTATCAAATCCTTTTACCATATTATTACTCCTTTATACAATTTATTCAAAACTATTATATGTTCAATAACAGAAATTGTTACTCGAATATAATTCTAAAGATAGTTGCGAAAATTAGTAAAAAGCCTGGGGATGACTTTAAAATACTAAGTTTTTTTGAAAGTTTATTGCCATTATGCAATAAGAATTTTCCACCTCGTATTCCGCCTAAAATAAATATTGATTGGATGATTCCAAATATAAGGGCAGAAAACATACTTATGTTATCTAGGATTGTTAGACTGATAATTGCTATGACGGTATCTATAGATAAAATAATTGCAAGGAGGAATACCTCGAAAATATCAATAGAACCGGAATTATCTAAATCCAAATCTATTTGTCCTAGGCATTCATTCTTTTGTGTTTTTCTTTCTTTAAAATCTTTGTATATATAAAATGCACCAAGTAAGAATAAAATTAGGTTTGATATATAAGAGATAATTGTTGAGGCGATTTCGAAGTTTTGAAAGGATTGTACGGTGAAATTTCCAAAAAGATATCCGAAAATACTAAAAAATATGAATAGCGCTGAGGCTACTAGGTACATATTTGTAGAAAGCCTTATTTTTCGAACTCCTAAAAAAACACCAGCAAGTAGCGAGTCTATGCTTACACATATTGCTATAATGTACGTGAACATATTGCAACCTCCTCTTTTTTTAGTCATGTAATATTTTATGAAAAAGATTTTTTATGTGTTCTAAAATGAGATAGCGAAAAATAGAATTTTAAAAAGTATTCTAGGGGGTAGGGGTTTGTTTGAAAATGACAAGATAAAAGGATTAAGTTCTGATGAGGCTTTTTTGCTTTTAAAGAAAAATGGGAAAAATGACATAAAACAAAGAAAGAAGCCAAAGGCTATTTTTTTGTTTCTTTCGCAATTTAAAGATACCTTGGTTATCATACTTTTATTTGCAATTGTTGCTTCTTTTATTATGGGTGATATTGTAGAATCTATAGCAATACTTATTGTGGTTTTGATTAATGGAATGTTTGGTTTTTTTCAAGAGTATAAGACGGAAAAAACACTAGATGAGTTGAAAAAACTTTCAGCTCACTTTTCTAAGGTTATAAGGGATGGGGCTATTATTACGGTGAAATCTGAGGAAATTGTTGTTGGTGATGTATTGGTTTTAGGTGCGGGTGATAGGGTTCCAGCTGATTGTGTTATTATCAAGGCTGAGAATTTCACGCTCGATGAATCTATGTTGACGGGAGAATCCGAGCATATATTCAAAAATGGTATTTTGAATATATATGAAAATTTATTAACAGATGAAAAAATACGAAAGAAGATAACAGAAATAGATAAGTTTAAAGAAGAGAATAAAGGCTATATGGGGAGTATGATTTTATCCGGAAGTGCGTTAGGCTATTGTTTGCATACGGGCATGGATACTCAGATGGGGAAAATTGCAAAATTGATAGATGATGTAGAATTTGAGGGAAACACTTTGCAAAAAAAACTAAATCATCTTGGGAAATATATTGCGATTATTTGCCTTACAATTTGTAGTATTGTTACGCTAATGGGAATCGTAAGGGGTATGAATGTTTTTGATATGTTACTTGCAGGTATAAGCCTTGCAGTTGCTTCTATTCCAGAGAGTTTACCTGCGGTTGTTATGGTTGCTTTAGCTATAGGGGTTGGCAGAATGCTTAAAAAAAATGCTCTAATAAAGAAGCTTCCCGCTGTTGAGACACTAGGCGTTGCAAATATAATTTGCAGTGATAAGACTGGTACTCTTACTGAAAATAGAATGGATGTAAAAGCCTTGTATGTGTATGATCACGAGATTCTTGATATAGATATGAAAAATAACAAGTTTAAGAATGTTTTAAATAGTTTTTTTCAGATTTGTCTTTTGTGTAATAATGCGAGAATAATTGCTGTTAGCAAAGACGATAATGATGGAAATGTAGTTAAAAAAATCAAACAAAAAAATAAAGATAAAATATTGCCACAGTTTGAAGGTGATAGCCTAGAGGTTTCTCTTTTAAAGAGTGCTATTGATGTTGGCATTGATGTTGCAGCATTTAGACAAGGATTCGTTAGAAAAAAGGAGATTTCGTTTGATTCAGAAAAAAAATATATGGGAGTTGTAGTAACAGCAAAAGAGGGGAAGTTTCTTCTGATTAAGGGTGCACCTGAGATTGTTCTTAAAAAGTGTAGGTTTATAAAAGGTTTAAATGGTGAAGATAAGCTTACGGATGCACAAACTAAGAGGATTTTAAGACAAAATGATAAGTGGACGCTTAAGGCTTTTAGAGTTATAGCGTTTGCCTACAAGAGGTTAGATACATTTGAAAACTTGGGGGATGATGGGGTAAATGAACTTACCTTCGTTGCATTAGCAGGTATAACGGATCCACCACGGGGTGATGTGGCTCCAGCTATAAAAAAAATCAACGAATGCGGTATACGCACTGTTATGATTACAGGTGATCACAAGAATACCGCGTCAGCAATAGCTAAGCAGATTGGAATTTTTAAGAAAAACGATGAGGTTCTTACGGGGGAAGAATTAGATTGCCTTGAAGATAAAGAGCTTTTAAATAAAATCGATAGTTTAAGTGTTTTTGCAAGGGTAACCCCAAGCCATAAGCTTAAAATAGTAAGTTTGTTAAAGTCTAAAGGATATGTAGTTGCGATGACTGGTGATGGTGTAAATGACGCGCCTGCTGTGAAAAAAGCCGATATTGGTATTGCTATGGGTAAAAACGGAACTGATGTGACGCGTGAGGCTGCATCAATTATTTTATTGGATGATAAGTTCTCTAGTATTTCAGATGCTGTTATAGAGGGTAGAATCATTTACTTAAATATTAGAAAAGCAATTCTTTATCTTTTGACTTGCAATGTAGGGGAGGTTGTTACAATGTTGTTTGGTTCTATTATTGGATTCCCTGTGATTTTACTCCCTATTCAAATTTTATGGGTAAATCTTGTTACTGATGGCCTTCCTGCTATAGGTCTAGCGTGTGATATGCCTGATGAACAAAACGTATTAGAGAATAAAAAGTATAATAGTAATAATATTTTTTATGATGGTTTAGCAAAGGAAATTTTGGTAAGGGGATTTACGAAAGGTTTTATGGTTCTTGGTGTGTTTTGTTTTTATATGTATACTACCTTTGATTTGGATATTTCTAGGTCTAATGCGTTTTTAACCATGATTATTGCTCAGCTTATATTTGCACTAGAGTGTAGAGGTTTTAAAGGAATGTCATTTAAGTTTTTTGGGTGGGTTGGAGTGTCTTTTATTTTAGCCCTAGGGGTTTTATATGTACAGATATTCAGGGATTCATTTAGCCTTGTAGTTCCAAGTTTTTTTGATTGGGGTGTAATGTTTGGTGTATGTGCAGCGGTATCAGTATTTTTTCATATTTTAAAACGAAAATAAAAAAAAGGTGGATAAAGTGGGATTTTTAAGGTAAAATGATTGGGTTAGAAAGTTGATATTGTTGTAATATTTTGGCTGAGATTTGAGGGGTGTTGGTGTGCTTTATAATAAATATGGGAAGCTTAAGATAAGACTTGCCAGGTTTTTGGTTTTTATATTTTTGATGATGATTATTATTGCTTTAGGCTTTAATTCGTATCTTAGGCAAAATGACATAAAAATTGAAGCGTTGACGTTTTCTAAGGTTTGGGATATGTTTTTTGGACAAAGGGAGCCTCTCGAGAGAACTAGATTAGTAAGTGAATTACAGTTTCCTTCAGGTTCGAATACAAGGTTTAACGTGTATAGACATTATATAGTTGAAGCCTCTAAGCTTGGGTTAAGGTTTTATGACAAAAGATTTAAGGAAGAAGAATTATTTCCTTTTGCAATGAATAGACCATCCATAAAGATAAATGACCCTTACATTGTAGTAGGTGATACAAATGGAAAACAAATAAGAGTTTTTCGTGGAGGTCAAGAGGTTTGGAGCAAGCTTTTAGATGATAATATTTTAAGCTTTGATATATCAAGAAACGGTTATCTTGCAGTTGTACATGAGAGACAAAAATATAGATCGGGGCTTACTGTGTTTGATCCAGATGGTGAAATTTCATTTTCAATGGGGACAGTAGAAGATTTTTTGCTTGTGCCAAGTATTAAGAGTACTGCAGATAGAGCAGTTATAAATAGGCTTAATGTATCAAATGTAGGTATTAATTCAATTTTAGAGCTTGTAGATTTTTCTGGTAAAGTAGACAAGAGTATTAGCTTAAATGATGTTTTTATAACAAAAATAGATTATTTAAATGATGGTTCAATAGTTGTATTTGGTGATAACAGTGTTAGAATATTTGATAGGGATGGAGATAAACAGTGGCTTAAAAATTATCATGTGATTTTTTCTGCTACTATTTTAGAAGGTCGATTCTTAAGCCTAGCAACAAGTTTTCAAGATGATTACGATGAGAATATTTTTAACAAAACAAGAGTGGAAATTTTAGATGGGCAAGACCTAAGAGGAAGTATAGAATTAGGTGGTCGAGTTAATGTGATGGATTCTTCAGGAAGTGTAGTTTCATTGGCTACGGCTAGAAGTGTTTATGTGATAGATAATAAAGCACGGTTAATTGGACAGTTTGAGAGTGAACAAGATATAATAGATATTAAAATGATTGATGAGAAGACGCTTGTTGTTGTGGGACCTACAAGGGCAAGTTTAGTGGAGATTGATTAGAGGAGGAGTTTTTATGAGTATAAGTATATATGATGTTGTGGTTTTACTGGTTATAGCTTTTTTTGCGTATAGGGGATTTTTCAAAGGTCTTGTAGCGACGGCGTTAGGGTTTATTGGATTTATTATTTCCTTTATCGTTGCAAGAATGTTTGCGCCGAGGCTAGCGAGTCTAGTTACAGAGACATCAGTTTTTGAGTGGTTAGATAATTTCATAAATGTTAGGCTTACTGATTTGCAATCAAGAGGGGTGGAGAATTTTGTGAATTTCTTAGAATCACCCCCCCAAGGTCAAGAACATGGCCTTATAAACCAATTTATTCAAAAGGGATTAAGTGAGGGAAAGGTTATCGATTCGTCTAATATAATAGAATTTTTAAGTCTTTCTATTGCGAATTTAATAGTTCTGATTATAAGTTTTATTATTATTTTTGTTATATTAAGCTCTTTAATAGGTGTTTTATTATCTTTGGTCAAGGGTTTTATGAGTCTTCCGGGATTAAAGCAGTTAGACAGTAGTGGTGGTTTTATTTTCGGAGCTTTGCAAGGAATATTTGTTGCTTATATTGTTATAATGATATTTGTTTTGTTTAATTTTGGTGGCATAGCGGGAAGCTTTGAGAATACATTGATAATTAAAAGGATGTTACAGTTTATTCCTATTTGAAAGTATCTGTAAAAAAAACTTAAGTTAAATAAAGGGCGTGCCGATATACTTAATATAGAGGATGTTTATTGTGTTTTTATAAAAAAAGTAGGAGGGATCCGTATGAAGGTAGATAGCATGGATGCTAGGACTTATACTTCGCCTTTTGAAAAGACAAGCAAGGCGGATTTGGTTGAAAAATCGCCTGAACAAACTGCTAAACCACAAGAAAATTTAAAACCTGATTTAGAACAAAAAGATGGACTAGACCAGCACGGTAGCGTAGAGGATAAGATGTTGGTTGATGCTATTGAAAAGGCTAACAAGCAAGCGCGTTCTGAGGATACATCTTTTTGTTTTTCAGTGCATGAGGGTACAAAAAGGATAACTGTAAAGATTATTGATGAAGCTACCGATGAGGTTGTAAAGGAGCTTCCTCCAGAGAAAATACTAGATATGGTCGCTAAAATGTGGGAGTTTGCAGGACTTTTTGTTGATGAAAAAAGATAGGCGTTAAAAAACTTTAGAAGTTGACTGGAGGGATATATTATGTACCAAAGTGATGTGGCGGACAAATATAAACAAAATTCAGTACAAACCATGAGGCCTGAAGAATTGACACTTACACTATATAATGGATTAGTAAAGAATTTGATGAAAGCAGAGTTTGCGTTAACTGAAAATGACATTGAGGTAACTAATAATAGCCTAGTAAAAGCTCAGGATATTTTGTATGAATTTGTAATAACTTTAGATATGCAATATGAAGTAGCTAATGGGCTTTCACTCTTATACGATTACATGATAAATCGAGTAGCAGAGGCGAATATTAAAAAGGATGTGGAGATAGTAAGAGAGGTTTTGAAATTTGCACAAGATTTAAGGGACACTTGGCAAGAGGCTATGAAGCTCTCTAAAGGTAAAGTACCTGACAAAGAAGAGAAGTTAGCTATTGCAAAATAGTAAAAAACATATATTATATAATATATAAAAAGATTAAGCTAAAAGCTTAATCTTTTTTAATATCTTAAAGGGATGTGGAGTTTGATTTGAAAAATTTAGTAAAAGCAGTTGGCATTGTTATGGTATTAACTGTATTGTCAAGGTTTATGGCTTTAGTAAGTCAGGCAATATATTTAGCGGAGTTTGGTGTAAATGTACAAATGGATGCCTATTCATTTGCTATAACAATACCTAATGTGATTTTTGCTGGTGTTGGCACTGCGCTTACAACTGTCGTTGTTCCAATTTTTGCTAATTACTTTGGTAAAGGTGAAAGAGGTAGAGGTTTTGAATTTATACGAAACATTATGACTCTTGCAATTTTAGTTACGGCGATCATAGCTTTTTTAGGGATTTTGTTTACGCCTTTAATCATTAGTCTTACAAGTTTTGCACAAGACGAAGCGAGGGGGTTTGCTATTTTTGCGGTAAGGTCTATGTTTACTGTTATGATGTTTTATGCTTTGGCATATATTTTTCTGGTGGTTTTACAGTCTTCGGGAAGGTTTGTAGTGGCATCAATGATTTGTCTTCCTGGAAGTCTTCTAGTAATAGCTTATACATACTTTTTAAGTGAAAAATTTGGCATAACAGGATTAGTTATTGCAACCATTGTAGGATTAAGTTTTCAGGTTATAATAATGATTCCGTCAATGAGAAAGATTGGGTTTGACTTTAAGTTAAAGCTAAACCTTAAAGATGAAGATATAAAAAAAGCGCGAAGACTCATCCCCCCTGTTTTTATTGGGACGTCAGCATGGCAGGTAAATATGCTTTTTAATTCTACTGTGGCGTCTTGGTTTGAGGGAGGTGCAACATTAATAACACTCGTTCAAAATCTTGTGACAAGTGGAGTTTTAACTTTTATTTTTTCTATAACTGCTGTTATCTTTCCAAGATTTACTGTTCTTTATGGTAAGGGGGAGAACGAGCAGTTTAAAGATCTCTTCTCTAAGTCGATTGGAACGGTTTTATTTTTCTTAATTCCCTTAGCTATTGGATTTATTTTGATGGGAGAAAGTTTCCTTGCCGTCATATATGGCAGAGGACAGGTTACACCTGAGAATATAAAGATGGCTTCTGTTATTATGGGCTTTTATGGTGTTGGGATAATTGGAAATTCGTTAAAAGAGATAACTGATAGAGCGTTTTATGCTATGAAAGATACTTTGAGGCCTGCGCTAAATGGACTTTTAATTATGATTATTAATATTGTAAGCTGTCTTATTTTAATAATTCCGTTTGGGGTTTATGGAATACCTTTTGGCTACACGATATCGTTAACATTTGGTGGAGTTTTTGTGCTATTAATGCTAAAACGAAAGATTGGGGATTGGGGAATCGTTAATGTTCTATCTACCTTTGGAAAAGCATTGGTTTCAAGCGTTGTTATGGGTTTTTTTGTATTTATTATTAAAACGATGGTATCACAATTTGTTATAGGGGATACTTTCTTAGAAAGATTGATTTTGCTTAGTGTTCCTACTATCTGTGGTATAATTATTTATTTTGTATGTGCTATGCAGCTTAGAATGAATGAGGCAAGAAGTGTTCTAGAAAAGGTAAAAACAAAACTTGGAGTAGGAGGATTTTAATGTTACGGGTGCTATATTTACTAAACCATGCAGGGAAGGCTGGTACTGAAAGATATGTATATTCTTTGATGGAAAATCTTCATAATAAGAATATTAAGGCTTATTTTGCTTATAATGAATATGGGCTTTTGGTAAAGAGGGTTGAGCAGCTTGGTGTTAAAACGATTAATGTTAGAATGAAAAAACCTTGGGATTTGTTAGCTGCAAAAAAAATAAAAAAATACTGTGTAGAAAATAGTATAGACATTGTACACACTCATTTTCAAAGAGAGAATTTTATTGCAATGCTATCTAAGGCTTTAGGGTCAAAAGTAAAGGTTATTTATACAAATCATATCATTATGGAAAAAAGTACTTTTATGAGTTTAGGCAATAGACTTTTTTCTTTTTTACAAGATGGAGTTATTGCTGTTTGCAATGAAGCAAAGAGGATGATGATTCAAAATGGTATATCTGAACAAAAGATAGAGGTTATATTTAATGGCGTGGATGTAAATAGGCTATTGAGTGTGGAAAGTTTTGACTTAGAAAAAACATTAGGTATTAAGAAGGCTGATTTTACTATTTTTTGTGCTTCGAGGTTTGATGAAGGAAAGGGGCATAAGTTTTTAATACATTCTATTAAAAGGTTAAAAGATATATCTAATAAGGATTATAACTGCATATTAGCAAATGATGGCCCTATAATGGAAGATTGCAAAGCATTGGTTAAAGAGTTAGGTATTGAAGATAGAGTGCATTTTCTAGGATTTAGAGAGGATGTATATAATTTAATGAAGGCATGTGATATATATGTCACTCCATCTAAGCAGGAGGCATTAAGTTTTGCAAATCTTGAGGTTTTAGCTTTAGGAGCAGTTCTTATAGCTACTAAGACGGGTGGTAATACGGATATCATAAACGATGATACAGACTGTGGCTTGCTTGTTGAATATGATGATGTTATTGGCTTTTCAGAAACTATGAAAGCTTTAATGGATGATGATAAATTGATGCAAAAATTAAGTGAAAATACAAAAAAGGTGGTATGTGAAAAATTCTCTCTTGAAAAAATGGTTGAAAACACTTATAATCTTTACGAACGCTTAAGAATTTGACTGTTGATTCTCTAAATGTCAATAATTATATAAGTATACTTTAATATAATAGAGTAATTATTATAGAAAGGATGTAAAAGATGTTAATTAATTCTAATGGTAAACTTTTTGGAAAAATCAATGTACTTGATTTTTTGGTCTTGCTAGTTATTTTAGCTGTAGTAGGTGGAGTGGGATATAAATTTTCAAGATCTGGTACAGATACTTTAAGAAGAACTGATAAGATTAGAATTGAATTTTTTGTTGAGGAAGCACCTAAGTTTGCAGTGGAAGCTATAGAAAAAGGTGATATTCTTCAAGATTTTCAGAAAGGTTCTTTTTTGGGAAATGTAGTTGATATTGAAGTTTCTGAATCGGTATCATATTCTTCTAATGCAGATGGTGAAATAACTAAAACTTCTAGGGATGGGTATAACTCAGTTCATATTGTAGCTGAAGGTGGTGGCTTGTTAGGTAGAGATGGTGGTGTTACAATAAATAATTTTGATTATTTTATAGGGCACACTACTATCCTTAGGGTTGGAAGTGCCAAAATAATGGGGAGAGTCTATAATATTGAAAGAAGGGAAACGGTTTGACGCAAAGTAGTGTTATTTTAAGGTTTTTAAGCCTTGTATACTCAAGAAGTTTTTTTAAAAGATTGCTAGAATCTATAAGCACCTTTATTTTGGGAGTTTTTTCTACTAGCATAGTTTTAGAGTACATGAAAAGCACATCACTGTCTGTAAATAAAAGGTATGCTGAAAGCAGGTTCTTTTATTTTTTTAATGGGTTTATAAATTTACCTTTAGTTGTTTTAAAAAAAATATACTTTGCAATGGGTGAATCTTTTGAAAGTGGTTTTACCTTTCAGGCTTTAAGATTTTGTTTGCGTAGGTTTGATATTTTAATCTCTAGTTTCATATTTATAATTATAGTTGTTCCAGATAATTATTGGAACAATATGTATTCTTTAGCATTCGCTTTTGTATTGTATGGCGGGTTTATTGTTTGTGCTGTTGTTTTGAATCTTGAGGGTGTTGATGTAAGAATGCTTGGGTTTTGTGGTTCGTGGTTTTT
>CAZTHU010000023.1:0-12920 GCA_964613575.1 uncultured Eubacteriales bacterium
ATATGTACGTTAGGTCCTGCAGTGGATAAGGAGAGTGTTTTAAAAGAGCTTTTTATTAAGGGTATGGATGTTGCTCGAATGAATTTTTCACATGGCTCGCATAGTGAACACAAAAAAAGAGCAGACCTTTTTAAGAAGATAAGAGAAGAAGTAAAAAAGCCAGTACCATTGTTACTTGACACAAAGGGACCTGAGATTAGAATAGGAAAATTTCAAAAAGATGAAATTCTTTTAAAGCAGGATAGTGAGTTTATTTTATACAATGAAGATTTAGAGGGAGACGAAAAAGGTGTTAGTGTATCTTATAAAGAATTGTATAAAGATGTTAAAAAGGGGACAAAAGTTCTTATAAACGATGGCTTAGTCGAGTTAGAAGTTTTTAAGGTTGAAAATAAGAATGTCCATTGTATTTGTTTAAATGGGGGGCAAATAGGAAATAATAAAGGGGTTAATGTTCCAGGAATAAAGCTTAATTTACCATCACTTACTAAAAAAGATATTGATGATATTAAGTTTGCTATAAAAAATGAGTTTGATTTTATAGCAGCGTCATTTGTGAGGAAGGCGGTAGATGTAGTTGAGATAAAGAAGGTTTTAAATAAGTATGATGGAACGGACATAAAAGTGATTGCTAAGATAGAAAATAGAGAAGGTATAGAAAACATTGATGAGATAATAAAGGTTTCTGACGGAATTATGGTAGCTAGAGGAGATTTAGGTGTTGAAATACCAGTAGAGGAGGTTCCAGTTGTTCAGAAAAACCTAATAACAAAATGTTATAATGCAGGAAAGCCTGTCATTACTGCGACTCAGATGCTTGATTCAATGATTAGAAATCCTAGACCTACAAGGGCTGAAACAAGTGATGTTGCAAATGCTATATTTGATGGAACAAGTGCTATTATGCTCTCAGGTGAGATTGCAGTTGGGAAGTATCCAATAGAGAGTTTGGAAATGATGGCAAAAATTTCAAAAAAGACAGAGAGCTCCATAAATTATTGGGAGAGATTTGTTAGAGGTCATTATTATAACTTGGATAATGTTACTAATGCTATAAGCCACGCCACTTGTACAACCTCTTATGATTTAGAGGCATCTGCTATAATAACGGTTACTCATTCAGGAAATACGGCAAGGATGATATCTAAGTTTAGACCACAATGTCCTATTATAGCAAACACTGTTGAACCAAGGGTTCAAAGGCAATTATCTCTTTCTTGGGGGGTGATACCATTTTTAACAAAACCGGTTGAATCTACAGATGAAATGTTTGATGTGGGAGTAGAGACGGCACTTACTTCGGGGTTGGTTCAAAATGGTGATTTGGTGGTTATTACAGCAGGTGTTCCTGTAGGCATAACTGGAACAACCAATATATTAAAAGTTCATGTAGTAGGGAAGGTCTTGACAAGGGGAAAAGGTATAGGGGAATTTTCGGTAACTGGAAATGTTAGGGTTGCAGAATCTCCAGAAATGGCATGTGAAAATATGGAGGATGGAGAGATTTTGGTTGTTCCGTATACAAACGACTCAATGCTTCCGGCAGTCAAAAAGGCTAAAGGGTTAATAGTTGAGGGTTCTGATTTAGAATATCATGCGATAACAGTTGCACTTGCGTTAGATATTCCTGTAATTGTAGGAGCAGAAAATGCTTCGAAAATATTAAAAAGTGGTTCTGTGGTTACACTTGATGTTGAGAGAGGAATAGTTTGTGTAGGAAATTCTAAGTGCGAATTGTAACTTTTGGGGAAATTTTCTGAAAACTATAGAAATTTTGACTATTTTGGTGTATAATATAAAGTATATTAATATGTCCTTTAGAAAGGAGGGTGCTTTATGTCATTAAAAAACTTTTTAGATGGTTTTAAGAAAAAAGATGAAAAGCAAAGGCGCAAGGAAGCGGCTAAGAATACTGCTATAGGTGCTGGTTTAGGTGCTGCGATTGGTTCAGCGTTAGGTGTTTTATTTGCTCCTAAGAAGGGCTCGGAAACACGTCATGATGTAGCCGAAGGTGCAAAAAAAGCTGCGGGTGAAACAAAAAAGGCAGCAAACACTGCAAAAAAAAGTGTAAACGAGACAGTTGAAAACTTAAAAGCTAAGGCAAAAGATTATAAAGAAAAGAAAAAAGAGGATTGTCATTCTTGTGACGAAGATGTATCCGAAATTGAAGTAAAAGAAGTAGAGGTTGTAGAAGAAACTCCTAGCGAAGGAAAAAAAGATGATAAGAAAAATTTTAAAAACAAAAAGTAAATGTGATAATGAAAAATAAGGTAATGTTTTTGAGTTTGTACAGAAATGTATAAGTGCAAACAATACAGAAGATGAGGGGTCAAATTATGATGAATACCGATATTACCATAGCTTTAAGTGATTTAGTTATATTTTTTCTATATGCTTTGGGTATAGTGGCAGGGATTTTGTTAGTCCTGGTTTTAATTAAATTGTTTATGTTATTAAAGAGGTTAAATTCTGTAGTGTCAGATAACAAGGAAAATATAGACCAGCTCATGACTATTTTGCCGTCAACAGTTGAATCTATTAATGAAGGTGTTGAAGGCGTAAGGTCTACTGTGGATAGTGCAGGTGAAACTATTGAGTATATTGGAGATAGCTTTACGGGTACAGCACATAGTCCTGGTGGCACTGCCGAGGGGATTTTAGAGGTTGTAAGAGTCGCAAGTGAGGTTGCTAAATCAGTAATTCATTATATTGCGCGTGAAGAAAGGTGAATCATCAACCTTACAGAAGGCAGAAATTTAGTCTCTGAATCTGAAATCCATATATTTTAAAAGCATTCAGCTAGATTCTAAAAGTTATCAAATTCGATCAGAATTCTACCATATCAATTCAAATATGGTAGAATTTTTTTTAGAAGAGTAAAATTTTTCAATGATAAAAAATTAATTGATGTAGATACATATGTCATTTATATGTTTGTAAAAATGTATATTTTGACATTAATATTGACTTTAGCTGGGAGGTAGTTTACAATTGCTACTAGGGGTGAGATAAATGAGGAGAAAGATTACTGAAAAATTGTTAAAGTGGAAAAGTTTGAAAAAAGAAAGAATGCCCATGCTTATAAATGGTGCAAGGCAAGTAGGGAAAACTTTTACTATTACAGAATTTGGATATGCAAATTATAAAAATATTGTATATGTGAATTTTGAAGTGGATGCAAATATAGTTCCATATTTTGATGGAGATATTGCACCACAAAGCATTGTTGCGCTACTAGAAAAATATTATAATTGCAAAATTATCCCTGAGGAAACACTTATTATATTTGATGAAATTCAATTGTGCGAAAGGGCTTTGAGTTCTTTAAAATATTTTACTGAAATGGCTCCAGAATATCATTTAATTGGAGCTGGAAGTCTTTTGGGTGTTGCTGTAAACAGAGAACAATTTTTATTTCCCGTTGGCAAGGTATATATTCAAACTATGTATCCTATGAATTTTGAAGAGTTTTTATGGGCTAAGAATAAGGAAGTGTTAGCTCATAAAATTTTAGAACACTTTAATTCTAATAAAGCTATGGACGATAGATTGCATATTGATGCAATGAATGAATACAATCAATATCTTGTTATTGGTGGTATGCCAGCAGTAGTAAAAGCTTATGTTTCAAAAGATAATATAATGAGTGAGGAAGAGATTAAAAGTTTAATACTAAATTCTTATATAGCTGACATGTCAAAGTATGCAAGTGCATCTCAAAGTGTTAAAACAAAATCTGCTTATGACTCTATACCATCTCAACTTGCCAAGGATAATAAAAAGTTCCAGTATAAGTTAATAAAGACAGGGGCGAGAGCATCTCTTTTTGGTGAGTCAATTAATTGGTTGCTAAATGCGGGGGTTGTTTTGAAATGCGATAAATGCGAACATGGATTCATGCCACCAAGTGTATATAAAGATTTATCTAGTTTTAAATTATATATGAGTGATGTTGGTCTTTTGGCAAGCAAAACGGGTATTACCCTAAACTCATTAAATTCTACTAGAGCAAGTCAGTATACAGGAGCTATGAGTGAAAATTTTGTAGCTTGCGAGTTGGTTTCTAATGGTTTTGAGTTGTTGTATTGGGAATCAAAAGGTATTGCAGAAGTTGATTTTGTTATAGTTATTGATGGGAAAGCTATACCCGTAGAAGTGAAAGCTAAGACTAATACTAAGTCAAAAAGTTTAAGTGAATTTATAAAAAAATATAACCCTGAATACGCTATGAGAATTTCAACTAAAAACTTTGGTTTTGAGAACAATATAAAATCTGTGCCTGCTTATGCTAGTTTTTGTATTTGACAGCTTATTAGTTTGACATATTGGGATAGTTCCTTTGAACTATAATAAGTTAAATTTGACAAAACCCATAAACAAATAACCATATATTATAATTTGTTCGTGGATCAAATTTAGGAAATTACGCAAGTGTAAAGATCATTTAAGAGTGAATTTTAGATAAAAGTGTTGACATAAATAAAAGTAGATAATATAATTTACTTATTCAGGGGAAGGAGTGTTTTTCATGGATATAATATTGCAAAAAGAAGAGAAAAAGATTAAAAAAGAAATTAAAACCTTAAAAAAGGAAGAGAAAAAGGTCGAAAAAGAACAGCTGTTGATTGAAAAAGAAAATAAAAAAACACAAAAAGAAGAGATTAGGAATATTTTTTCTAGATTAAGAAAAAAAGATAAAAATGAATTAAATAATGAGATTTCTAGTTATAAAAGTTTTGATTCCTTTGTAAAAGCCCATGAATGGGCTCATCCAAACTATAAAAAATGGATCGGGAATTTAACGGGTGATGAATTCAAGGCTATTTTTCACTACTGCAAAAAGGGGCATATAAATATAAATGATTACCTTAAAGGAAAGGTTGATACTTGCAGTAAGGATGATGCAATCAAAATAGATGTTATCTCTAGAGCTCTAAGGCGTTCGAAGGTTCCTGCAAAAGTTCTTGTATATAAAGGATGTAGTGAGGATGATTTTAAGGATTTATTAAATAAACCCAAAGAAGAGATAATAGGAATGGTACTTACGGATAATGCGTTTATGAGTACAAGTATGGTTGAAAAGATTGCCAAAAGACATGAAAAAGGTGTAATGCTTGAAATTCAAGTAGATAAAGGCGCTAAAGGTGGATATGTGGGAACTATAAGTGAACATGTAGAAGCAGAAATTCTGTTTGATAAGGGTCAACAATTAGAGATTATAGATGTAGTAGAATTAGATAAGGCAAAAAAAATACAATGCAAACTTAAAAACAATGCTTAGGATATTAAATAATACATCATATTAAAACAAAACACCAATTAATGGAATGGGTGTTTTGTTTTAATATGATGATTTTCTTTCACCCGTGTGAACAGTAACTGATGCTCTATTGGAAAATAGAATATATGTCTACAGACACTAAAGAGTCATATAGTTTTTTTCTACGAGTCTTTAACGTATCGTATATAAGAGCATTTTCCTCAATTGGGGAAAATGTTTTTTGAAATAGATTTTGAGTTGCTGATTTAAATGCAGATTGATAACTTTCATAAAGACCTAATGTTTTAGCACAAGAAATCCATGCACCTAGAGCTGTGGCCTCTTTGTTTTGATAGCAAGAGACATTTTTTCTGTACATATCAGCCTGTATTTGATTAAAAAGGTCAAAAGCTGATAAACCACCAGATACAAGAACTTGTGGAATACTCCCAACTAGTTCTTGAATTACTTGAACATTTTCTTGTATTTCTGCACACACGCCTTCTAATATAGCTCTTACAAAATCACATTTTTCAGTACTGAGGGTAACATTGAAAAAAATTCCCTTCCCAAGGGCATTAAAGTATGGAGCACCTCTTCCTTCAAAATGGGGAAGAACTATTAATTCATTTGCACCAACAGGAGAGGCTGATGCATCAATGTTTATTCTATCAAAAGCACAGTCTATATTGTCTGTGCACTGGTAAAAATTTTCATTAAACCATCTGTAAATAGTCCCGGTTGTGGGGATGCCAGCTTCGATGGTATATTTTCCAGGGATTGCTGAAACATTACAGGATACACGCATTTTTTTGTCGAATACAGGTCTGTCGGTACAAGTTACAATAAAAGAGCCAGTTCCTGTGTTAACCTGAAGTTTATCTTTTGTTAATATATTCATGCCTAACACAGCACATTGCTGATCTCCACCAGCGGATACTACAGGGATTCCTTCTTTTAAGCCAGATATATTTGCAAATGTTTTACTAACGCTACCACATATTGAACCTGGTTCTACACTATCGTTTAGCTTATTTCCATCGATATCAAAATAACTCAATAGCGTCTTATCCCATTGTAGAGTATTAATATTAAAAAGAAGTGTTCTTGACGCTATTGAATGGTCAGTTACAAATTTCCCAGTTATAAGATGTAGGATGTAGTCGTGTATAGTAGAAAATTTAAACGTTTTTTTATATATTTGAGGTTTTTGTTGTTTTAACCAAGATATCTTAGGTGCAGTATAAATAGGATTTATAGTTAAACCTGTTAGCTTATAAACCTCAGTTTCAACATCTTTTAATTTATCACAAATAGAATTGGTTCTTTTATCTTGCCACATGATAGCATTATGAAGTGGTGTTCCATTAGAGTCTAAAGGTATAAGAGAAGACCTTTGGGATGTTAGAGAAATTGCGTCAATAGGAGAATTTTTTGTTTGCGAACTAGAGGTCATTACACGTGTTATTTCAAGAAGACCATTTTCCCAGTCGGCAGGAGATTGCTCAACCATTCTATTTTTTAGATATGATTGAGCGTATTTTATTTGTTTTTTAAAAAGTATCTTTCCATGGTGGTTATATAAAATCCCCCTCATACTAGATGTTCCAATATCGAAAACAAGAATATTCGCCATTTTAACAAGCTCCTTTGTTTGAGGTTAGGTGGTTATAGAAAAGATTTGTAAGGTAAATCAGTTTCTCCTTCAAAACAATCATCAAAACCTCTAGGGTAATGATATTCACGGTTGTCCTTATCTTGAGGGTAAGTAAATTTACCACCTACTTGCCAAATATATGGCTTAAAACCATATTGAAGTCTATGTTTTTTCATTTCGAATAAAGTACTAATTTCTTGAGGGTCGGCCTGAAAATTTGACCATATATCGTGATGAAATGGTATAATAACTTTAGTTTGAAGAGCTTCTGCCATTCTTAATATATCTGACGCTGTCATTTTATCGGTTATTCCTCTTGGATTCTCGCCAAAAGAACCTAGTGCAACATCTATAGAATGCTCATTGCCGTGCTTTGCATAATAATTCGAATAATGAGAGTCGCCACTATGGTAAAGGTTACCTCCAGGGGTTTTAATTAAATAGTTAACAGCTCTATCATCCATATTCCCAGGCATTTTTCCCTCTAAAGATTCTCCTTCTGGAACGGTTATAAGGGCAGTTCTGTCGAATGAATCTAGTGCTATAAGCTCTGTATCTTTAAGTTTTACGCTATCACCAGGCTTTACAGTTATACAGCGTTCTTTAGGAACACCCCAGCTAACCCATAGGTCTACACATGCCTTTGGTCCAATAAATGGGACACTTTTATCGCAGTTTTTAAGTACTGCTGAGGCAACATTAACATCGATATGGTCATTATGATCATGTGTGGATATTATGGCATCAACTTCTTTTATAGCAAATGGGTCAAGGACAAATGGGGCTACTCTGAGATTTGGCTGTAGATTCTTACAACCTGTCATGCGTGCCATTTGGTGGTGTGGCTTTATATAAGGGTTGCTTTTGGTTCTTTTTCCACTTCCACACCAAAAATCTATACAAAGATTTGCGTTGCCTTCGCTTTTTACCCAAATTCCGGTACATCCAAGCCACCACATCGAAAAAGTTCCAGGTTTTACAGTTTCTTGTTCAATTTCTTCATTAAGCCAAGTGCCCCATTCTGGGAACGTACTTAAAATCCATGATTCTCTAGTTATTTCATTAACTTTAGACATAAAAAATCAACCTTCTTTCTTGATAAAATTATTTTTTAAAAACTTAGCCGAAAACCACTGTGCATTTAGGTTTGTGGATGAAGGCTCTCTACTTATTTTTGTCCATAATAAGCATTTTTTCCGTGTTTTCTATAAAAGTGTTTATTTAATAATGATGTAGTTATCATATCTTTATCTTGATTAAGTGTAGTGGTGTAATAGCCCATTTTACAAACCTCTTCAAGAACAAGTGAGTTTTCAACCGCACTTTTAGGGTCTTTTCCCCAGGTAAAAGGACCATGACTATGAACCAAAACTGCTGGTGTATTGTTATAATCATAATCTTTGAAAGTTTCTACGATGATATCTCCTGTTTGCTTTTCATACTCGTTAGATATTTCTTTAGCGGTAAGGGGTCTAGAACATGGTATTTCTGTGGCGAAATAATCTGCATGAGTTGTTCCAAAGGCAGGAAGACAGTAACCTGCTTGAGCCCATATGGTTGCCCATTTTGAGTGAGTGTGAACTACGCCACCTATATCCTTAAACTCTTTGTATAGTAATAAATGAGTTGGTAAATCAGATGAAGGATTAAGTTTCCCTTCTACTTTGTTTCCGTTTAAATCCACTACAACCATATCGTCTTTTGTCATTTGGTCGTATTCAACGCCACTTGGCTTTATAACAACTAAGCCTTTGCTTTTGTCTATACCACTTACATTGCCCCAGGTTAACTTTACTAGTTTTAGTTTTGGAAGCATCTTATTAGCTTGAAAAACTTGTTCTTTTAAATTCTCTAACATATTTTAATACCACCTTTACTCATTTTATTTTTTACCCATTTAAGTGAGGATTTTACATTTTGTACTGCATCATCTAATGGGGATTCGTTTGCCCACATTTCTATTAAATAAGGCCCTTGATAATCTATTTCGGATAATTTAGAAAATGCTTTAACAAAATCAACTGTTCCATCTCCAAATGTCATATCCCTAAAAACACCAGGCTTTGTTTCTTTGATATGGACTCCTGTAATTCTACCTTTTCCAGACTCAAAGTCTTCATCAAAATTATTACCCCAAGCAGATATATTACCAATGTCGGGGTAAACATTAAGCCAAGGAGAATAAATTAAATTCACATACTCCATAGCTTTTTTAATGGAATTTATAAATTCTGAATCCATTACTTCTATTGCTAACATTACACCTTGTTTTTCTGCCATTGAAACAGATTTTTTTAGGTTTTGTATAAAACGTTGTTTTGTCTTTTCGTTTCCTTCTTCGTAATAAACATCGTAGCCTGCAAGCTGTATGATTCTTATACCAGTGTCTACAGAAAAATGGATGGCCTTTTGCATAATTTCAAGTCCACGTGAACTTATATTTTCGTCTAAACTTCCTAAAGGAAATCGTCTATGAGCGCTTAAACACATAGATTTTATTGGAGTATTTGTTTCGTTGATTGATTCTAATAGGGTAAGGCGTGATTTTTTGTCCCAGTCTAACCTTGAGAGTTTATCATCGCTTTCGTCTATTGATATTTCAAAAAAGTCAAAACCAATATCCTTTGCAATCATTAGTTTTTGTTTTAGTGGCAAATTGTTTGGAAGTGCCTTTTCATATAATCCTATTTCGGGTGTGTTTTTAAACATATTTTCACTCCTTAATTTCATATAATGCAATTTCTCCTATTTCTCTATTTGCAGCAAGCAAAATATCTTTGTCCTTTTTGTTAATAACGGATATATTGCTAGGACCTCCAGTATTATCTATAAGGGTTTCTTTAATTTTGCCACTTTGTGGTTCAACGGTGTAGCAAATTAATTCACGGCTACCTTTTCTACCACCTATTATAAGCGAAGGTTTATTTGCAATTTTTCCGCCCCAAACAACATGACCAAATTCATATTCGTGTTCATGCACTTTAGAAATCTTACCCTGTGAAAGATTATAAATCCTACCTTTGCTTCCATGGAAAGGTTCTATAGTTGCAAGTTCTTCAATGCCATCTCCATTGATATCAAATGTTGCCATATCACTTACTTCGTGGTTTAGTATTTTTTCAACATCCCAGCGACCCTTTGCATTCTTAGGAATATAGACAACAAAAACGCCTTCTACCCCAGATATTAAGAATACATTTTTTCCTTTCCAAGTACCTTTATAAAATCCATGATTTTTTGTTATTTTAGGTATGATTGTGGTTAATTTTATTTCTTGTGTTAAATCTTCACTAAGCTCGCCTACATAAACCTTACCGGGTTTTGACCAATCATCTTTATGGGTTTTTGAATCACAAAGAGTTGCCCCTATAAAAAAAAGTTTAGAACCAATTTCAAAGATGTCAAACCTGTGAAGGTATGGGATTTTCATAATGGTTTTCACGTCCCAATTATTATCATTTTTCTTTGCATGAACTAAAGTGCACTCTTGGGCTTGAAAAGTTGGGAAGAAGTTTTGTGTAGCAAAAAATTCGTTAGGCTTTCCAGGTATAGGAACAATGTTCATAGTTCCACCAGGTGACTCCCAAACGGTTGAGGGTGAATTTGAGTCTTCGGAAAAACAAAGGCATGCTCCTTTTCCCTCTGATGCTACAAAATAATGTGTTTTGTCATCAATATCCATTATTGCGGTTGCATAAGCCCTTTCTAAATGTCCTAACACTTTCTTTGAAATCTTCATAGCGTCACTAACCCCTTTTCTAAAAATTTAAATATTTTTTAAAATATATGTAGAACTTTGAATAACATTATAAACCCTAAAGACAAAACTTACAAGACGTTGACGTAAAAAATTTAAAAATATAAAATATAAAATAAAAAAAACCTTTTAGTGGTTTCTAGAAGTCACTAAAAGGTTTTTTTAAAGAATACTTTAGACGCTAAATAAAATCTGGCTATAGGTTGGAAATGGCCAATATTCTTCCGCTACTAAATACTCTAGCCTATCTGCATCTTCTCTTAAATGGTTCATCTGGCTTAAAATATTATCTCTATAGTAGGTTGCTTTTTCGAATGAGCCCTCTTCAAAAGATTGTGCTGTTTGGGTATCCTTTTCTAATTTTTCTAAATTGTTTTTTAGAGATGTAGTTATCTTTAAAATATCATCAAGGATACCTTCTTGTACGCTTGTATCAAACTTGCTGTCTGTTGATTTAATTGAGTTGATAGAATTGGCTAAAAATGCGCTATACTTAATGGTAGCTGGCATAACTTGACGTTTTACCATGTCAATAGCAGTTTGTGATTCAATGTTTATAGTTTTAATGTAATGCTCAAGAGAGATTTCGTATCTTGAATATAGCTCTTTTCTACTCATAACTTTGTGTTTTTCAAAAAGTTCGTAACTTTTTTCATCTATTATAGAACTTATTGCATCCACAGAATTTGTGATATTAGGAAGGCCTCTTTTTTCAGCCTCCTTAACCCAATCATTAGAATAATTATTGCCATTAAAAATTACTTGTTTGTGGTTTGAGATTATTTCTTTAAGAATAGTTTGAACCTCTTTGTCAAAGTCATTAGTTTTTTCTAATCTTTCAGATATAGTTGACAATACATCTGCTACAATAAGGTTTAACGTGAAGTTAACGGCTGCAATAGAAGCAGAGGATGGTACCATCCTGTATTCAAATTTGTTACCTGTAAATGCAAAAGCAGATGTCCTGTTTCTATCAGAGGTGTCTTTTGGAAGATCTGGAAGACTTGTAACACCAATATCTAAGAATTCACCATCTCTACTTTCAAAAACTATATCTGTTTCAATTTTTTCCAATATACTGTTAAGTTGTTCACCTAAATAAATAGATATAATTGCAGGCGGAGCTTCGTTACCACCTAATCTATGGTCGTTTCCAGGGTTTGCAGCTGAAACTCTGAGTAATTCCGGGTAAGTGTCTACAGCTTTTATAACAGCGCATAAAAATAGTAGGAATTTAACATTTTCATGTGGGGTTTCACCAGGTTCTAGTAGGTTTTGTCCTGAATCGGTTGTTAATGACCAGTTATTATGCTTTCCAGAACCATTTACACCAGCAAAGGGTTTTTCATGAAGTAAGCATACGAGATTATGTCTAAGAGCGATTTTTTTCATTGTTTCCATTACTAATTGATTTTGATCTGTAGCTATATTGGTTGTGGTGAAAACTGGAGCTAATTCATGCTGAGAAGGTGCTACTTCATTGTGCTTTGTTTTTGCAGAGACACCCATTTTCCAAAGTTCGGTATCTAGTTCATTCATAAAATTTGAAACTCTTTCTTTTATCGAACCAAAGTAGTGGTCTTCAAGTTCTTGACCCTTTGGAGGGTTGTTGCCAAATAGTGTTCTACCTGTAAATTGTAGATCTTTTCTTTTATCGTATAGATCTTTGTCGATTAAGAAATATTCTTGCTCTGGACCTACGGTTGTAGTAACTTTTTTTGTTGTTTTATCTCCAAATAATCTAAGTATTCTTAGTGTATTTTGTGATATTGCTTCCATAGATCTTAGTAGTGGAGTTTTCTTGTCAAGCACTTCTCCATTATAAGAACAAAAGGCTGTAGGGATGCAAAGTGTAACACCTGCAGAGTCTTCTTTTAAAAATGCTGGTGAAGTACAATCCCAAGCGGTATATCCTCTAGCCTCAAAGGTTGCTCTTAAGCCTCCAGATGGAAAAGATGATGCATCTGGTTCTCCTTGTATTAAGTCTTTTCCGGAAAATTCATTTACAACTGTTCCGTTTGAAGATGGGGATAAAAAAGATTCATGTTTTTCGGCTGTAATACCTGTCATTGGTTGAAACCAATGTGTGTAGTGTGTTGCTCCTTTTTCGATTGCCCAGTCTTTCATTGCATTAGCTACTACATTTGCAACAGAAAGTTCTAATTTAGCTCCTTCATTAATTGTTCTCATTAATGCTTTGTAAGTTTCTTTAGGAAGGCTTGAAGAAAAAAGAGAAAAGGAAAAAT
>CAZTHU010000024.1:0-12615 GCA_964613575.1 uncultured Eubacteriales bacterium
TACTTCAAGTATTTTATTGAAAAGACTTGAGACGTATTCATTTTTTACATAGATTTCAAAACCGTCTTCACCTGTATAGCCTGTTCTGGAAATTAAACATTTTGCATCATAGAGCATAACGCCATCTTGGAAGAAGAAAAATTTTAAGGCTGAAAGGTCAAATGAGGTTATTTTTTGAAGGATTTCTTGTGATTTAGGTCCTTGGATGGCTATCTGTGAAACATCGTCTGATAAATTATCTATTTCAACACTTAAAGATTCTTTTTGTTCTTTTTGCGAAAATATCCATTCCAAATCTTTATCTAGGTTTGATGCATTAACTACTAATAAGAAATGCTCTGTATCGTACTTGTATATTAAGAGGTCATCTACTACGCCACCGTTTTCATAGCATAAAAAAGAGTATGCTATTTGGTTATTTTTAAGCCTTGCGATGTCATTTGTTGCGATGTAATTTACAAATTCTTGTGCGTTTTTTCCTTTAATTCCTATCTCACCCATGTGCGAGACGTCAAAAATACCTGCATTATTTCTTACCGCATGATGTTCTTGTACCAGTCCCTCATAATACACAGGAAGTGACCAGTTGGCAAACTCGATCATCTTGCCCCCAAGCTTTACATGGGTATCGTAAAGCCTTGTTTTTTTAAGTTCTGCAGTAACCATTTATAAATCTCCCTTCTTACCTAATCTATGATAATAATATATTTATCATTTTTGAATATGATATCAAAAATAAATAGAAGAGGCAAGAAAATTAAAAAGTTTAAGTGTGCCCAGATTTAATGGGTTACTAGTTTACAGGTAGATGTTGAAATTTAATTTGACATAGATTAAATTTTTGATTAATATAGAAAAAAATAGAAAAAAATAGAAAAAGTCACGAATGCAGGTTGTTATCTGACACATTACTTGTTCTTGTTTTTCATTTATATTGCGATTTAAGAGTATAAAAGGAGGAAATAGTATGGATTTAATAATTAAAAATGGAACCATAGTTACGCCAACAGAGACATATAGAGGCGATATAGGCATAACTGACGGAAAAATAATCGTAATTGGAACAAATTTAGATGAAACAGGAACTAATGTTGTGGATGCAGAGGGTAAATTGGTTTTGCCTGGCGGTGTAGATGTACACACTCATTTAGCCATGCCATATGGAGGAACAATAACTGCAGATAGCTATTTGGCTGGAACAAGGGCAGCGGCTTGTGGAGGAGTTACAACTGTTTTTGATTATCCGTTGCAAGGAAAAGGTGGAAGTATTATTGAGCTAATTAACGGTAAAAAAGCTATCTGCGAAAAGGAAGCATGTGTTGATTATGCATTTCATTGCTGTATTACAGACTTAAATGATGGAAAAGTTTTAGATGAAATGGAAGAAGCGGTAAAACGGGGCGTAATAAGTTTTAAATGTTTTTTTGCATATAAAAAGGCTGGATTAATGATAGATGATGCTTCTTTTGTAAAGATGTTGATGAAGGCAAAAGAAATAGGCGCAATTATAAATGTACATGCGGAAAATTCAGATTTAATAGAATTTTATACAGAGAAGTTTTTAAAAGAAGGTAAAACATCTGCTTGGTATCATTATTTAAGTCGCCCTGAATATGTTGAGGCGGAAGGCGATAAGCGAGCTGTTCACTGGGCAAAAAATATTGAGGCACCTCTTTATATTGTTCATATGGCTGACAAAGAAGGGCTTGAAGCTGCTATTGATGCAAAAAGAGAAGGCTATGAAATTTATGTAGAAACTTGTCCGCAATATCTTGAATTTACTTGTGATGTTTATAAAAGAGAGGATGGAAGAAATTTTGTGTGTTCTCCTCCTATGAAAGCTAAAGAAAGCCAAGATGCTTTATGGAATGCAATTAATACAGGTGGTATAGATGTGGTTGCAACGGATCACTGTCCTTTCCAAAGCTATGAGAAGGACTGGGGTAAGGATGACTTTACCAAGATTCCTAATGGTTGTGCTGGGGTTGAAAATTTATATCCTTATATGTTATCTGCAGCAAATGAAGGTAAAATTTCTTTTAATAAGGTGGTTGAACTTTGTGCTTCAAATCCTGCAAAGATATTTGGATGTACACAAAAAGGCTCAATTACTATTGGTAAGGATGCAGATATAGTTATTTACGATACAAAGAAAGATTTCACTATTTCAGTTGATAATATGCATTCGGATTATGACCATACAATTTGGGAAGGGAAAAAACTCCATGGCTATCCAGTTATGACTTTCTCAAGGGGGAGGCTTGTGTATAAAGATGGAGAATTTATAGGAAAAGCTGGATGGGGAAATTTTGTAAAATGTAAAAACATGTAAGAATAAGGACTTAAGTAGGATGCAATTGTTTTTTTTAGAAGCTACTTCGTTAAATATTATTGAATTAATTAAGCACAGCTAATTCCAATTCTAATTACAAATACTACTTTCTAAGTTCGTTGAGCAAGTTGTAAAATTCAGAAGCGTAAGTATTTACTATCCTTTCTGCTATTTCTTCTTTATTTAAACAATTCTTATTATATTCTTATATTTTTCAATATGTAACCGTCAAGAAAAATATTCTGACGCGTAGAGGTTTCGTAGTTTTTTTCGAAAAAATAATTGAATTCTGATAAAAATAAGATATACTTCAAAGTAGAAGTATTGAAGTTTATACTTGCCAAAGATCTTATAATGATTTAGAATATTAGGCAAAGGGGGTTTGAGATGTCGGAACAGACGATTTTTAAGGAAAAAGTTAATAACAAAGTGAAAAAACCTTCTATGTATAAAGTGTTTTTGATAAATGATGATTACACATCTATGGATTTTGTTGTAGAGGTTATTGTCAAAGTTTTTCATAAGTCTGTGCCAGAAGCTACCAAGATTATGCTTGATGTTCATAAAAAAGGCAAAGGTTTGGTAGGCGTATATACTTATGATATTGCAACTACTAAGGTTGCTCAAGTTGAAATTATGGCGGGGGAAAAGGGTTTTCCACTTAAGGCAGAAATTGTACCTGAGTAATCAAAAGGAGATTTTTTATGAGACTAGATGACTTAGTAAATAGAGTTTTTAATACTGCCTATACTAAGGCAAAAAAGAGTAGACACGAATATTTTACCCCAGAGCATATCATGCATTCTGCTTTGCTTTTTGAGGAGGGGAAAGAGATTATAGAGGAATGTGGTGGTGATAGCGAAAGGGTTATTAGTGATTTGGATAAATTTTTAGAAGAAAACATACCAACAATATCAAATGTTGATCCAATAGATACCCTGGGGGTTCATCAAATAGTTCAAAGCACAGGACAGCATGCGGCAAGCTCAGGCAAAAACATGGTCACATTAGGGGATGTGTTTGTTGCGATGATTGATTTAAAAGAGTCTTTTGTTTCGTATTTACTTCAAAGAGAAGGAATTGTAAGGCTTGATCTATTGAACTATATTTCGCATGGACTTGCTTCAGATCTAAACGAACAAGATGAATTATTTGCATTAGAGGAAATTGAGAATGAGGATATAGATTATGAAATTTTCGATACAGGGAAGGAAAATAAAAAGAATTCTAAGTTTCTGGAAAAATTTGTTGTGAATGTTACGCAAAAGGCGAAGGAGGGTAAGCTAGACCCGCTTATTGGTAGAAAAGAGGTTTTAAATAGAACTATACAGGTCTTATCTAGACGGCTTAAAAACAATCCTGTTCACGTGGGAGACCCAGGTGTTGGTAAGACTGCAATTACAGAGGGGTTAGCTCAGAGTATTATAAATGGAGATGTCCCTAAGAGTTTGAGGGATAGTACGATTTACTCACTTGATATGGGAACGCTATTGGCTGGAACGAAGTATAGAGGAGATTTTGAGGAGCGCATTAAAAACGTATTAAATGCATTGAAGTCACAAGAAAAGGCAATTGTATATATCGATGAGATACATACGGTTGTAGGTGCTGGTGCGGTTTCTGGCGGTTCCGTTGATGCGTCTAATATATTGAAGCCTTTTTTAACAGAAGGAAAGCTAAAATTTATTGGTTCAACTACGCATGAAGAGTATAAAAAGCATTTTGAGAAGGATAGGGCGCTTAGCAGGAGGTTTCAAAAAATTGATATAACTGAGCCTACTGTAGATGAAGCATATGAGATAATTGAGGGACTTAAGAATTATTACGAGGAGTTTCACAATGTGAAATACAATAAATCAGCACTAAAGGCATCGGTTGATTTGTCTTTTAAGTATATAAATGATAGGTTTTTACCAGATAAAGCAATTGACGTTTTAGATGAAACGGGAGCCTTTGTAAGAATGAATTCTGATGAGGAAGATAAGAAGATAAGTATCAAAGAAAAGGATGTAGAAAGAACTGTTTCTTTGATTGCAAAGGTACCTAAAAAAACGGTAGAGACTAATGAGAAAAGAAAGCTTAAACAAATCGAAAAAACCTTAAAGACGAGAATATTTGGTCAAGATAAAGCTATAGAAACTGTTTCAACTGCTATCAAACGCTCGAGAGCAGGGTTTGATGAAGGCGAAAGACCTATAGCTTCCCTTCTTTTTGTGGGGCCTACAGGAGTTGGAAAAACTGAACTTGTCAGACAATTAAGTAAAACTATGGGGGTTCCACTAATAAGATTCGACATGAGTGAGTATCAGGAAAAACATACAGTAGCGAGGTTAATTGGATCACCACCAGGATATGTGGGATATGAAGAGGGCGGTATTTTGACAGATAGCATACGAAAGACTCCACATGCTGTTTTGCTTTTAGATGAAATAGAAAAGGCACATTTTGATATATATAATATATTACTTCAGGTAATGGATTATGCTACTTTGACTGATAATACAGGTAAAAAGGCTGATTTTAGCAATGTTACAATTATAATGACTTCAAATGCAGGTGCGAGGGAAGTGGGTCAAAGGCTTATAGGCTTTGAGGAAAGAAAAGAGGATAAATCTTCTATTAACAAAGCTGTGGAGAAGGTTTTTTCACCAGAATTTAGAAATAGATTAGATGAAATGGTATTGTTCAATTCTATGGACTTTGATATGGCGGTATCTGTTGCAAAAAGAGAGGTAGAGAAGTTCAAACTAAAATTAGCTGAGAAAAACATTACACTTAGGGTTAGTAAGGAGCTTTATGAACTTCTTGCAAATAGGGCATTAAAGTCCCATTTTGGTGCTAGAGAGATTTTAAGGATTTTGCAGGATGATATAAAAAAGGTGTTTGTCGATAAGGTGTTATTTGGAGATCTGGCGAAGGGTGGAAAGGCAAGTATCTTAATAGAAGATGGCGAAATTAAGGTTAAGTAGGACGTGTATTATTTGCTTAGCTGATAAGGTGAGTTGATGTTAGAAAGATGGGTGGTGGGGAAAATTTTTTGGTTAGATGATAGGCTTATTTTTCCTGATCATGTATATGCAAATAGTGATGGTGTTATCGCCTTAGGGGGCGATTTGTCGGTAGATAGATTGCTTCTTGCTTATAGTAATGGGATTTTTCCATGGTATAATGAAGGTGAGCCTATTGTATGGTGGTCACCACCTAGACGTTTTTTATTATTTTTAGATGAGGTAAGGGTTGGAAGGTCGTTAAAGAAGTTTCTGAAAAAAAACACTTACAAAGTTACTTTTGATAAAGAGTTTGATAAAGTGATAGAAAACTGTAGTGCTTTAAGGCAAGAGAGTGGTACATGGATTACAAGAGAAATGTTAGGGGCTTATAAAGCACTCTACAAGGAAGGCTATGCTCATTCAGTCGAGGTTTACGATGATGGGGAGTTGGTGGGTGGACTTTATGGTATTTCTTTGGGTAGGTATTTTTGCGGAGAATCGATGTTTTCGATTAAGAAAAATGCATCTAAGGTAGCGCTTTTATTTCTTTGTGAAAGATTAAAGGCTTTAGGTTTTAGTTTTATAGATTGTCAAGTTTATACCGAACATCTAGAGAGGATGGGGGCTAGAGAAGTTGATAGGGAAGAGTTTTTAAGAATATTAGAGGGCGTAAATTAAGATTTTTGAAAGGTGGGTGCCTGATGGCAAAAATACTTGATGGAAAAACTATAGCAAAACAAATTCGTGAGGATTTGAAAAACAAGGTAGAGGGACTACGCTCTAAAGATTGTGTACCAGGTCTAGCTGTCGTAATAGTTGGTGAGGATCCAGCCTCTAGGGTGTATGTAAATGCAAAAAAGAAAGCGTGTGAAGAGATTGGAATTAGGTCTTTTGAATATGCCTTAGATAAAAAAACTACAGAAAATGATTTGTTAGAGATTGTAAATAAGCTAAATCGAGATATTGATGTATCTGGAATTTTAGTACAATTGCCGCTTCCGGAAGGCATTGATAGTGAAAAAATTATTAGGGCAATTGACCCTAAAAAGGATGTGGACTGTTTTCATCCACAAAATGTAGGTAATCTAATGATGGGTAAGCCTTCATTTGCGCCTTGTACACCTGGAGGAATAATTGAGCTTATAGAAAGTTGCGATATTGATATACAAGGAAAAGAGTGTGTTATAGTTGGTAGGAGTAATATTGTAGGAAAGCCTGTTTCGATGCTATTTCTTTCAAAAAATGGTACGGTTACGATATGTCATTCTAGGACCAAAGACTTAAAAGAGGTTTGTAGTAGAGCGGATATATTGGTTGCAGCAATTGGAAAACCTGAGTTTATTACTAAGGAGTACTTAAAGAAAGGCTCGGTAGTTATTGATGTTGGGATAAATAGAATGGAAGATAGAAAGCTTGTTGGAGATGTGAATTTTGAAGATGCAAATGAGGTTTGTTCGTTTGTTACTCCTGTACCTGGTGGCATTGGCCCTATGACGATAGCGATCCTTATGAAAAATACTGTTAAGGCTGCTATGGATCTTAAGGGTGTGTAAGAAAAAAGTGAAATTTTTGTAACAGAAGACTTGCCTGTTTAATACTATGTAATTAAACCGTAAATTATCATAGTATATCGAGGTGAGTGCCATGGAAATTAAACCAAGACCAGTTAAAAAGGATAGGCAAGAGGAAAAGTCTAAGCAGGTTAAGGTTTCGGATAATAAAAAAGAGGATACGAACAAGGAGAGTATAAAAAAAGAAACAGATGCCTTTATAAATTTAGAAAAAAAGTCTAGTGAGGCTTGCGAGAGCAAGCCTTTAGATCATGGTATAAATCCACAAAATGAAGTATTAGAAGACTCGTATGAAGTGAATTCTCAAAAATGTATTCCACAAGAAACAGTTATTTACAATGTAAGATTAGCTAGAGCATATGTGCCTTTTCAAAAATTTTGTACAACATATGTTCCTTTGGAGTCTTTAAAAAAGGGAACTGTTTTTCCAGAATTGGATTTATAATAGTGCTAGTTTTAAACGATGTAAAGTGAGGTGTTTTATATAATGAGTAAAGTTTATAACCCTTATACAAATACGTATTTAGATGATCAAAAGGGTTTAACCTATAGTAAAGCAAAACAAAATAATGATACTGTGAGTGAGCAGGACTTAGATAATGATGATTTTAGTGTTAATTATTCTATGTCTAGGGAACAGTTACTTTTAAAGTTAACTGCCCTTGATTTTATGGCAGTTGATTTACATCTTTATCTAGATACTCATCCTAACGATAAAGAGGCTTTAGCAAAGTATAATGCTACAATACAAGAGGCAGAGCCACTTAGAGATGAGTATCAGAAAAGATATGGTCCGCTTTATTCTTACAGAAGTCCAAGTAAGTATCCTTGGCAATGGGTAAAAGGAGATTGGCCTAGCCTTAAGGAATTTAACTTTGAACTAGTAGCAGGGAGGGATTAATAGATGTGGATTTATGAGAAGAAATTGATGTATCCAATAAAAATAAAAACGCCAAGTCCTAGGATGGCTAAAATTTTAATTACGCAGTATGGGGGTCCTGATGGGGAACTTGGGGCGGCTCTTAGGTATTTGAGTCAAAAGTTTTCGATGGTAACGCCTGAGGCTAGGGCTGTTTTGAACGATGTTGGTACAGAAGAATTGGCGCATTTGGAAATGGTTGGTACTATGGTTAGACAGCTTTTGAAGAATGCTGATATAGATGAAATTAAAAGGGAGGGTTTGGAAGCATATTATGCGGAGCATGACAGAGCAGTTTTTCCTATGAGTGCCTCAGGAGAGCCGTTTACAGCCGCAGCTTTGCAGTCTAAAGGGGATCCTATAACAGATCTTACTGAGGATATGGCAGCAGAAGAAAAGGCTAGATCAACTTATGAATATCTTATAAATTTGGCGGATGATCCTGATATTATAGAACCATTAAGATTTTTAAGAGAGCGAGAAGTGGTTCACTATCAAAGATTTGGTGAGGCGTTAAGGATTGTACAAGAGCATGTAGATAAGAAAAAACCGTTGTATATGAGTGGATTAGATTTGTAGGATTGCTAGGTGTAGTATGAAGTAGTTTAAATGAGAAGGTTGACGAGATTAATTTAAAACTTGAGGTTATTACAGGGTCTCAAGTTTTAAATTAACTTATTTTAAATTTAATTTTTCTTTCAAAGCTTCTTGGAGTGTTTGTGAGAAATTAACCTTATTATGCTCTGCTATTGCATTAAGCCAATTCGGTATAGTTAGAGTTTTCTTTGTGTAAGCTGTTTTAATTAAAGCTTTATGGTAAGGCATCCAGACTTCGATAACAAATATTCTTTGATTTGGCTCAAGAGTGATTTTCGATACATCGGTTGGCTCTGATATTTTTTCTCCATCGTCTTCTCTTGAAGCTAAACACAAAGATAATACCTCTTTAGCATTTTTTACTGCCTCTAAATCGTTATCAGCACAAGAAAGTGCTTCAGGAATATCAGGAAATACTATTGATATGCCATCTTCATCATAAGTAAATATAGCCGGGTAAATATAAGTTTCTTTTCCCATGTTATCACTCCTCATATATAATAGGGGAGGGAGCAGAGATTAAGTTTCAATCTATGCTAATTTCAAAATACTTTTACAAGTTCCAGATGGTAAGTTTTTCTCAGGATGAGGCACTGGTACCGTACCTTTCTTAAAATTATGTTTAAAAATGTTGTGACTTCCTTTAACCCTGTGTAAAAACCATCCATCTGATTTGAGTATTTTAATTATCTCCCGGGATGAATAACTTTTCATTAGTTTTCCCTCCCTTAACAATATTATACTACACGTACTGAATACGTGTCAAGTGTGTTTTTTTGTAATGATAACATGTTGGTACAGAAGAATTGGCGCATTTGGAAATGGTTGGTACTATGGTTAGACAGCTTTTGAAGAATGCTGATATAGATGAAATTAAAAGGGAGGGTTTGGAAGCATATTATGCGGAGCATGACAGAGCAGTTTTTCCTATGAGTGCCTCAGGAGAGCCGTTTACAGCCGCAGCTTTGCAGTCTAAAGGGGATCCTATAACAGATCTTACTGAGGATATGGCAGCAGAAGAAAAGGCTAGATCAACTTATGAATATCTTATAAATTTGGCGGATGATCCTGATATTATAGAACCATTAAGATTTTTAAGAGAGCGAGAAGTGGTTCACTATCAAAGATTTGGTGAGGCGTTAAGGATTGTACAAGAGCATGTAGATAAGAAAAAACCGTTGTATATGAGTGGATTAGATTTGTAGGATTGCTAGGTGTAGTATGAAGTAGTTTAAATGAGAAGGTTGACGAGATTAATTTAATCAACGCGCTTGATAACGCTTATTTCAACATCATGCTTATCAACTTTATTGGTTAAAATATCTACTTGTGTTTCAATCCTATTTAGTTTAGAGTCCATTTGCTTATAACCGTCGAACAAAGCTTTTAGTTTTTGGCCGTGGTCTATTTCGATTTTTGTAACTTGGTTCTCTAATTTGTTGAATCTTTTATCAATTTGCTCAAATCTTTCATCGACTTGTTCAAATCTTTCGTCAATCTTCTTGAAGCCATTTTGCATTTCACTATACATTTTCTCTAATACTTCAAATGTCTTATCTTCCATAATCAACACTCCTTGATATATTGACGTTCTTTTTCTATTTAACTTTGATTTTATAGCTTACATATTATCATATGCATGTTATATAATCAACACACTGTATGCTTTATCGATTTTTTTTATAAATATACGTGTAAAAAAATGCAAAAATCATAACGAAACATATTGATAATTACACTAATGTGGCGTATACTAGAATGAATGGATAAGAAGAGGGAGATGTTTATGTATAGGAAAATTAGTGTATATTTTGAAATTTGGAAAAATAGTCAGCATCGTAAGCCTTTAATTTTGCAAGGCGCTAGACAAGTGGGAAAGACATATTCGGTGTTAGCTTTTGGGCGTGAGCACTACGAAAATGTTGCATATTTTAATTTTGAAACTAATCCTAAACTAATAAAAACTTTTGAAGAAAGTATTGAACCATCTGATTTAATTCCTATATTATCTCGCATTGCAAATCAAACAATAATAGAAGAGAAGACTTTAATTTTTTTTGATGAGATCCAACTAAGTGAGAGAGCTCTTGCTTCATTAAAATATTTTTGTGAGAATGCATCTAAATATCACATTATAGTTGCGGCTAGTTTATTGGGTGTGGCTGTAAATAGAGCACAGTATTCTTTTCCAGTCGGGAAAGTAGATATAAAAACTTTGTATCCTATGGATATGGAAGAGTTCTTATTAGCTTGTGGCGAATATAGATTAGTTGAAGAGATAAAAAAATCTTATGAAAACAACTTAGCACTTCCTACTGTTTTACATCAAACTGCAATGGAATATTATCGTCAATTCCTTGTGGTTGGAGGTATGCCAGACTGCGTCAATCAATTTATTGTAACTAAAGATTATATATTGGTTAGACATCTTCAAAATATGATACTGGCTAGCTATTTAAATGATATGAGCAAGTATAATAATAATAATGAAATTAAAAAAACCCGATTAGTATATGATAATATAACAGTTCAGCTTTCAAGAAAAAATACTAGATTTCAATACAAATTGATAAAAAAAGGTGGTAGAGCGTCAGAATTTGAAAACGCTATTGAATGGCTTTGTTTATCAGGTATTACAAGTAGAATATTTAAGGTTGAGAATATAAAAAAACCATTAGAAAATTATAGGGATATTGATTCTTTTAAGATTTATGTATCAGATGTAGGGTTGTTATGTGCAAAGAAAGAAATAGTCCCAGAAGATATTCTTTATTTATCATCAGAGATTGATGATTTTAAAGGTGGAATGGCAGAAAATTATGTATGTAATCAATTGATAGCTAATTCCTATACAAACTATTATTGGGAATCTAGTAGATGTGCTGAGATAGATTTTATTATTCAAAGACTTGGTAAGATTATACCAATAGAAGTAAAATCTGCAGATAATACAAAAGCGAAAAGTTTGAATGTGTTTATGAGTTCATACAAACCCGAATATGCTATTAAGCTTTCATCAAAAAACTTTGGATTTGAGGATGGGAAAAAAACAGTTCCTCTTTATGCAGCTTTTTGCATTTAGGTCACTATGCTCTTTAACCCTATCCAATTTTGGCAGACGTTTAGCCTTGGTGTGTTCTTAAAAACAAGAAAAACCAAGATCAAATGCCACATATTAGCATTTGATCTTGGTTTTTCTTTAGCGTAAACTTAATATTTATAAAGACTTAGCAGAAAACCGTTATCCTTTTAAGGTAACGGATGAATGCTTATTCTTTGTCGGAGGGAGTATTTTTAATTTCAAAGGATTTGCCTTCCCAATTTCTTAGTAGTGCTTTTTCTTTGCCTAGGCATAGCACATAGTTTGGAAGAATTGGTGTTTTTCCCATGCCGCCAGGTGCGTTTACGATGTATGTTGGAATTGCCATTCCAGAAGTTCTTCCACGCAAACTCTCCATAATATCTAAACCGTCTTGAATTGGTAGCCAAAAGTGACTTGTTCCTTTAACATCCTTAGGGTGAAATATGTAGTAAGGTTTAACTCTTATCTTAAGTAAAGATTGATTTAGTTTTCTAACTGTGAATGGGTCGTTATTTATACCATTTAAAAGAACCATCTGATTCCCTAAAGGAATTCCTGCATTTGCAAGGAGTTCACAGGCCCTTTTTGACTCTAGACTGATTTCCCTTGGATGATTAAAATGTGTATTTAAATATAATGGGTGGTATTTTTTTAAAATATCTACTAATTTTGGGGTTATTCTTTGTGGAAGTGTTACAGGTGTTCTAGTTCCGATTCTTATTATTTCAATGTGATCAATGCTTCGAAGTTCTGATAAAACCCAATCTATCATTTCATCACTTATCATTAAAGGATCTCCACCAGTTAAGAGGACATCTCTAATTTCTTTATTTTCGCTCACGTATTTTATTGCTTTTTCTATTTGTGATTTTTCACAATGAAGGTCATTTTCACCTATTAATCGTCTTCTTTGACAAAACCTACAATACATTCCACAAACATTTGTTACCTTTATAATCAATCTATCAGGGTATCTTCTTGTTATTATTTCTTCTACACTAGTACCTTCTTCGTTCATAGGATCTAAGACACCCTCAGTTGTAAGCTCATTACAATGAGGAACTGATTGTAGGGCTATAGGACATTTTGGATTATTTTTTTCAATTAATGATAAAAAATAAGGT
>CAZTHU010000025.1:0-12529 GCA_964613575.1 uncultured Eubacteriales bacterium
CAAAAGATAATGCCCTATTTAAAGGTTTTAATTGATATGGGGGTAGTAGAAAAAAGATTGCCTATAACAGAAGAATATCCAGAAAAAAGTAGAAAAGGGCTGTACTATATTAAAGATAATTTCATTTCATTTTGGTTTAGATTTGTTTTTCAGAATAAGGGTGAACTTGAAATAGGTAATATGGATTATGTTGTTAACGAAATAAAAAGCAAAATAATACAAAATCACGTAAGTTATATATATGAAGATATCGCGAGAGAAATTCTATGGGAAGAAAATAGCCAAGATGTACTACCCTTTAGGTTTTTTAAATTAGGCTCGTATTGGGAGAAAAATATAGAAATAGATATTGTGGGAATGAATAAAGAGAAGTTATTAGTGGGTGAGTGTAAATACACAGACCAAAAGATAGACACGGATTTGTTTTATGATTTGAAAAGAAAAGTAGAAAATGTAAAAAAATTAAATGCTTATAAGTATAAAAGCTATGTTTTTTTTAGCATAAATGGTTTTACAAAAGAAATTAAAGCACTTGCAAAAAAAAGAGGGGATATATTACTATATGAGGGTATTGCGAATTGCGATGTAACGTATAAGTAAGTGTACGTGATTTTGTTTTTCTATTTACACCCCAGTGAAGAGTACCGTATTGATAGCTTTACTGGACATGTTTAGATTTTATCTTGAATAAATTATTGTTTCATGAGATAATATCCTCAACAAAGAGGGGGTGTTGTTTTGGGTGATGTTTTATCCGTTATACTAGCTGCTGGAGAAGGGAAGAGGATGAATTCTAAAAGGTCTAAGGTTTTACATGAGATTAGCGGAAAGTCCCTTTTAGGTTGGGTCACTTCTAGTGTAAAAGCTGCTGGTGTAGATGAAATGGTAGTTGTTGTTGGAAATCGTTCAGAGCAGGTAAAAAGTGCCATGGGGGAAGGTTTTAAGTACGCAAATCAAGAAAGTCAGCTAGGGACTGGTCACGCGGTGATGCAGGCTAGGGAATGGTTAGAGGGAAAAAGTGGAACGGTTCTAATTCTTTGTGGAGATACACCACTTGTAAGCGAAAAGACAATAAAAGATGCATTAGATTTTCACACTAAAAACACCAATACTGCAACTGTTATAACAACTTCTTTAGATGAACCCTTTGGATATGGTAGAATTATAAGGGGTGAGAGGGGTAATTTAAGGGGGATTGTAGAACAAAAGGATGCAACAACGGATCAAAAACAGATTAAAGAGATAAATTCGGGTATGTATTGCTTTGATATACAGGCACTTCTAGAGAGTTTAGATGAGTTAACAAATGAAAATTCTCAAAATGAATACTATCTTACCGACACCCTTGAAATACTTTCAAATAAGGGGTTAAAAGTTTCACCGTTTATGATAGATGAAAAAGATGAAATATTAGGCGTAAATGACAGGATGCAATTAGCTACAGCCCAAAGACTTATGAATGAAAGAATCATAAAAAATCACATGTCAAATGGGGTTTCTTTTATTTCACCAGAGACTACTTTTATTGATGCAGATGTTACTATTGGAATGGACACAATTATTTATCCGCAGGTGATTTTGCAGGGGAAGACTGCAATTGGTGAATATTGTGTTATTGGTTCTGGGTCTAAGATTGTTGATAGTAAGCTTGATAATGGGGTTTACTTTGATAATTCTTGCATTTATGAAAGTGTAGTTGGTGAAAATACTAAGGTTGGTCCTTTTGCATATATAAGGCCTGGTAGTCAAATTGGAAAGAATGTTAAAATTGGAGATTTTATTGAAATAAAGAAGGCTTCGATAGGTGATAATACGAAGGTGTCACATTTAACATATGTGGGAGATGCTGTCGTGGAAAATGATGTAAACTTAGGCTGTGGTGTGGTTGTTGTTAATTATGATGGGCAGACTAAGCATAAAACGCATGTTAAGGAAAATTCGTTTGTTGGATGCAATGTAAATCTTATATCCCCTGTTGTGGTAGAAAAGGGGGCTTATATAGCAGCTGGAACTACTGTTACGGAAAATGTGCCAGAAAATGGTCTTGCTATTGGTAGAAGTAGGCAAACTGTGAAAGAAAATTGGGTAAAAAAAAGAAAAGGGGATGTTTGATGTGAATATGCATGGTAAAGATATTAAAATTTTTACTGGTAATGCTAGCATTGATTTGGCAAAAGAGATTGCAAGCCATATTGGGATTCCATTAGGAGAGGCTGTTGTTAGTAGCTTTAGTAATGGGGAGATTGCAACTAATATCTGTGAAGTTGTGAGGGGGTCTGATGTATTTATCATTCAATCAATTTCAGAGCCTGTAAATAATAATTTGATGGAGCTTCTCATTATGATTGACGCTTTAAAGCGTGCCTCAGCTGGAAGAATTACTGCTGTTACTCCGTATTTTGGTTATGCAAGACAAGACAGAAAAGCAAAGGCTAGAGATCCTATATCTGCAAAACTTCTTGCTAACTTAATAACTGTAGCAGGTGCTGATAGACTTCTTACCATGGATTTACACGCTTCCCAGATTCAAGGCTTTTTTGATATTCCAGTAGACCATCTGCATGGTTCAGCAATTATTGCAAGGTATTTTAGTTCTGTTTTTGAAACAACTGACGATGTAGTTGTGGTATCGCCAGATGTCGGAAGTGTTAATAGGTGTAGAAAGTTTGCACAATGCTTAGATGTTCCTCTTGCTATTATTGATAAAAGGCGCCCTAAGGCAAATGTATCAGAGGTAATGAATATTATAGGTGATGTGAAGGATAAAAGGATAATTATGGTAGATGACCTTATAGATACTGGAGGAACTATAGTAAATGGTGCTAAGGCGCTTATGGATTATGGTGCAAAAGAGGTGTATGCTTGCTGTACCCATGCGGTTTTTTCAGGCCCTGCTATTGAGCGTTTAAGCGTACCGGAGATAAAAGAAGTTGTTATCTTAGACACAATTAAGCTCCCTAGCGAGAAGAGAATTCCTAAGATTAAGGTGCTTTCGGTTGCACCTGTTTTTGCAGAGGCAATTAAGAGGATTTTTGGGGATATGTCTATAAGCCAGTTGTTTACGCAAAAGGATCTCGAACAATAAGGCGAAAGGCTTATTGTGTTGGTGTCTTTTAAGGGGGAGGTCATGGGGATATTTAAATTTCTTAGTAGATGTTTAAGGGGCTTATCAGATAGAAGTGATAAGCCTTCAAATAAAGAAGAGGTTGAAGATTTAGGTGATGATGTGGATAATGTTTATGTTATTGTGGGTTTAGGAAATCCAGGGGCTAAGTATGATAATACGAGGCATAATGTTGGGTTTTCTACGATAGATTCTTTGGCAAAAAGGTTTAACATAAAGGTTTCAAAGATAAAGTTTAAAGGTCTATATGGAGAGGGGCGAGTAGGCACAAAGAAAGTGGTATTACTAAAGCCACAGACCTTTATGAATAATAGCGGTAGAAGTGTTACGGAGGCAGTAAATTGGTATAAGATAGATTTAAAGAACTTAATTGTGATTTATGATGATGTGGATATAGATTTTGGGAAAATAAGGTTGCGCCCAAGTGGAAGCTCGGGCACACATAATGGCATGAAGTCTATTATTTATTTATTAAACTCTGATAAATTTCCTAGAGTAAGGATTGGGATTGGAAGACCTAAGCCTGGATGGAAGATGTCAAACTTCGTTTTGTCAAAGTTTGATGAAAAAGAGGCAAAAGAAGCCAATAGAATTTTTGAGCTTATATCAGATGCTGTCGAAAAGGTTTTAACCGACGGGATAGACTCTGCTATGAATATCTTTAATGTTCGAGGGGAGTAGCTTAATGGAGAGTTTTTTTTTAGGAATGGAAAAAATAAAATCATTTAATGATTTGCTAGAGTTTATAGATGGTAAGGAGGAATATTTTTGCGAAGTGATGGGGCTTGTGCCAACTCAAAGGGCGCATTTTAGTCTTTCTTTATTAAACAAATTAAATAAAAAAATAGTGTATATAGCTCCAAATGGATTGCAAGCGCAAAAAGTTTATAATGACTTTTGCTTTTTTTGTAAAGATGAAGCTATCTTGTTTCCTGATACCGATGTTGTTTTGCATAGTGTGTCAGCAGAAAGTAAGCAGATTTATTTTGATAAATTAGAGGCGCTTTATAAGATTTTCGTTGGTGATTATAAGGTTTTGGTTTTGTCCGCAGAATCGCTCTTGTCTAAAATTATGTCCCCTGAAAGATTTGAGCAGGTATTATTTACTATAAAATTGGGGATGAAGTTAAACTTAGTGGAATTTTCTCAAAAACTTGTGTATTGTGGTTATGAAAGATGCGATTTGGTTGAGGCAAAAGGTCAGTTTGCTTTTCGTGGAGGGATTATAGATGTATTTCTTGTAAATAGCGAAAATCCAATTAGGATAGAGTTGTTTGATGATGAGGTTGATTCTATAAGGTATTTTGATGTGGAAAGTCAGAGATCTTTAGCTTCTGCGGATGAGTGCGTTATTGTTCCGGCAAGGGAGCTATTGTATTTTCCTAAAGAGCAGGATGAGATTATAAAAAGGATAGAGTTAAGCCTTGATGCTTCTTTTAGGCGATTTACAAGTGATGAAATAAAGGTTAAGGAAAATCTTGAAAGTATTGTAAAAGCTGATATAGAAAGATTACAGACTGGGTATTATTTTGCAGGGATGCAAAAATATCTATTTGCTATTCCAGAGTCAAATTCTAATGTTTTAGATTATTTGGATAGTGATAATCTATTATTTATAGATGAGGTGCAACGCTTTGATTCTAAAATTGATGCAAGCTTGCTAGAGTATGGCGAAAACGTAGCTGATATGTTGAAAAAAGGAAATGTATTAGTTGATTCAAAGGATACTCTTCTTGACAAAATTGATCTTCTAGATAAACTATTTAGCAAAAAGGTTTTAAGCCTAAACACTTTTTGTGATAATATAGAAGGGTTGTTTAATGAGAAAAGGTTTGAGATACAGGGTAAGTCTGTTGTAGGTTATAATGGAAAGCTTGAGGTGTTTTTTGATGATGTTAAGTTCCATTTAAAAAAAGGTAAGAGTGTTGTTTTGATTTGTGGCAGTGAGACTAAGTGTAGGAGGATGTTAGAGGTTTTAAAGGATGAGGAGATTGCGGCGGAATATTACCATGACTTTGATTTTAAGTTAAAACCAAATGTTGTAAGCCTGACGCACGGGACTTTAAACCAAGGATTTGAGTATATAGAGAGTAAGTTTATTGTTATTGCGGATAAAGAGCTATTTGGAGAGGATAGAAAAAATACAAAGCGAAAGTTTGACCCGGCTAAGTCTGAAAAGATAAAGGTGTTTGCAGATATATCTCCAGGAGATTATGTTGTTCATTATTCACATGGGATAGGTCAGTATGTGGGAATTGATAAGCTTAAGGTGGGTGATAGTCAGGCGGACTATTTGAAAATAAAATATTTTGATGCTGATTTTCTTTATGTGCCAGTTTCACAGCTTGATTTGGTTCAAAAATATATAGGTGGTGGGGATAAAAATCCAAAGTTAAACAGGCTAGGTTCTGCGGAATGGACAAAAGCTAAGCGAAAGGTTAAAGAATCTTTAAAAGATATTGCCTCTGATCTTATAGAAATTTATGCAAAGCGTGAAATGGCAAGAGGTCATTCGTTTGCAAAAGATACTATTTGGCAACAAAATATGGAGGACGCATTTGAGTTTGAAGAAACTGTGGATCAACTTCGTTGTATAGATGAGATAAAGCAAAATATGGAGGCTGTTACGCCTATGGATAGATTGCTTTGTGGTGATGTTGGTTTTGGGAAAACCGAGGTTGCCCTAAGGGCTATTTTTAAAGCTGTTATGGATTCGAAACAGGTGGCATATCTTGTTCCGACAACAGTTTTAGCACAGCAGCACTTTATGAATTTTAAAGAGCGACTAAAGGATTTTCCAGTTAAAGTGGAGATGTTAAGTAGGTTTAAAACACCGAGAGAACAACAAGCGATTATAAAGGACGTAAAAAAAGGTATGGTGGATGTGGTTATCGGGACGCATAGGGTGGTACAAAAGGATATTTTATTTAAAGATTTGGGGCTTTTAGTGGTAGATGAAGAGCAACGCTTTGGCGTTACACATAAAGAAAAGTTAAAAAAACTAAAATCAAATGTCGATTGCTTAACACTTACTGCAACTCCAATTCCAAGAACCTTGCATATGTCGTTAGTTGGAATTAGGGATATAAGTGTTATAGAGCAGCCACCATTAGATAGGCATCCGGTTCAAACTTATGTGCTAGAATATAATGAAGATGTTATTAGAGAAGCGGTTGAGCGTGAGATGTCAAGAGGTGGTCAGGTTTTTTACTTATTTAATTCTATTAGAGCAATTGAGTTGAAGTTTAATCAAATTCACGCTATAGTGCCAGAGGCTAGAATACAAATTGCTCATGGACAAATGAGTAAGGATCGGTTAGAGGTTGTTATGCAGGACTTTTTAGACAAAAAGTTTGATGTTTTGCTTTGCTCAACCATTATTGAGTCTGGGCTAGATTATCCAAATGTTAATACAATTATTGTTGAAGATGCTGATAAATTAGGACTTTCGCAGATGTATCAGATAAGAGGTAGGGTTGGAAGATCTAATCGTGTTGCTTATGCATATTTAACATTTAGAAGGGACAAGGTTTTATCGGAGGTAGCTCAAAAGCGCCTTATGGCAGTACGTGAATTTACAGAGCTTGGTTCTGGCTTTAAAATTGCAATGCGAGATTTAGAGATAAGGGGTGCGGGGAATATTTTAGGAAGTCAGCAACATGGGCAGATGGATACTGTTGGCTATGATATGTATATGAGGCTTTTAAATGAGGCTGTGACAGAGTTAAGAGGAAATGGTGAACAAACATCTGCCTTAGATATAGAAATTAATATAGACATGGGGGTAGATGCATATATAAGCTCAGATTATATAAAAAATGAGATTCATAAGCTCAATATGTATAAAAAGGTTGCATCAATTGAAACTAAGGAGGATTATGAGGAGCTTTTAGATGAATTTATAGATAGGTTTGGCGATGTACCTTCGCAGACACGTAATCTAATGGATGTGTCCTTTATACGTGTAATGTCTAAGGGCAAGTCTATAGAATCGATAATAAGGAGAGGCCAGAATATAGATATTCAGTTTGAGGAAGGAATAAAGCTTGATTTTGAGATTTTGTCAAATCTCATGGAAAAGTATAACAAGAAAATAATGTTTAATGCAAGCAAAAAGCCATATATAACATATAAAACAGTGGGTGATTCTAAGAGTAAAATGTTACAGGAAATTAAAGTTTTGTTACAAGATATTAACAAATATAAAATTGGGTAGTTTATGATGTATAATAAAATAGATATTTGAGATGCTTGATTTGAGGATGGAGTGGTAATATGATTAAGGGCTTTAAAGGCAAATCAACATATTTGTTTTTGGGAATAGCTATCTTAATAGCTATTGGATTTTTAATGTTCTTTTTCATGTTTAGAGGTGAGGGTGAAGAATATATCGCAAGGGTTGGAGATAGCATTGTTAAACCCTATGAGTTTGAATTTTTCCTTTCAATGGAAAAAACTTATTTAGAGCAATTAGCAGGGGTATATGGGGATGAAGAGTTACGTCAAGAATTTTGGAGCTCTAAAATGGCAGGGGAAGATCCGTTAGATGTAGCTAAAGAAAGAGCACTTGAGGCTATAAGAGAGTATAAAATATATGAAATTAAAGCTAGAGAAAATGGTATTAGATTAGATGAAGAAGAAGAGCTTAAAGTGATCCAAGTTGTAGAAGAAAAGGTGAGAGAATTAGGAAACGATAGTATGGGAATTATGCAGACTCAAACTGAAGATAGTGACATGTTTATACAAGAGTATGGGGTATCTTCTGACGATTATAAAAAGATATTGAGGCAAATGGAGATAATAAGAAAATTTGATGCGCTTTTAGATGACATGGAAAAAGCGCAAAAAGATGCGCTTTTAACAAAATGGAGTGAGGATCCACAATATGAGTTAGTTTTAAATAGGCAAATAATTGATTGATGCTTCGCTATTCATTATCAAGCTCATAGTCTAGGCCTAAGCAATCTGCATTTTCAAAGCAGTCGCTTGCCTTTTCATATTCCCCCATTGCAAGTAAGGCTTCTGCCTTATATAAGTAGGTTATCTTATCATTAGGGGATAGATGAATAGCCTTGTCAAATGATTCTAATGCATCTTTATGATTGCCTAATTCCATCAAGACGTTTGCTTTTTCTATGAAGGTGTCTGGAAAGTTAGGGTCTATCTCAATAGCCTTATCAAAGTATTCTAGAGAAACTTTAACTTGGTCTGATAGATAATATGCCTTTGCTAGATTAATATGAGCAAAGATAAACATAGGTTCTTTTTGGATTACCTCTTTGAATGTTTTTATACCATCTTTGAAATGACCGAGCTTTAGTTCAATTAGCCCCTTTATATTCATGACAAAAATATTTTCAGGTTCGAATGACAGTGCTTTTTCACTTACAGTTAGCGCTTCTTGGTGTTTTTCTTGTGCTAGCAGTACATTTGCTTTTGATATGTAAGCATCTATAAATTCAGGCGCAATTTCAATGCACTTATCACAAAACTGCATAGCATTTTCAAATTTACTTAGGATACAAAGCAAGTGACTAACTGAAACATAGCAATCTAGATATTTTGGATCTAAAGACAGTGCTTGTCTAAACGAGTTTAATGCTTCTTGGAAGTTTGCTAAGTTTTTTAGGCAATTGCCTTTAAAATATAGAATGTGTGGATTTTGCGGTTGGAGTTCTTGTGCCCTTTCTAGATATTCTAAAGAGCTATTATAGTCACCAATTTCATATAAATTTCTACCCATGCCTAGGTGTGCTTGAGGTGAATTTGGGTCTAACGCTAAACATTTTTTGCATTCTAACATAGATTCTTCAAACTTAGATAATCTAAAGAGTGCATTTGCTTTTTGTTCGAAGGCTGGTGGATAATTTGGCTCAAGCTCTAAATATTTGTCAAAGTCTAAGATGGCATCCTCTGGTTTATCGGAATTTAGGCTCAAGATGCCTCTGTAAAAGTAGGCTGTGGTGAATTCGGGTGTTCTATTTATAATTTCTTTAAGTTCGTTAATAGCTAAATCCATTTCTCCAGTTTGTTCATAAAAGTAAGATAATGCTATTCGAGCGTCAGGGTAGTCGGGAGATATCTTTATAGCTTCTTTTATAGAATCGATCGCTTGTTTTGTTTGCTTAGTGATAAAATATGTTTCTGCCAAATTATAGTAAACATCAAAGAGCGATTTGTCATATTCTAGGTATTTTTTGTAGTATTCTATAGCTTCTTCAAAGTTATTGCTATCCTTTAATAGGTTTCCTTTAAGATATAAGGGGAGCTTGATTTGAGGATATTTTTCTAAAGCAAAGTCTAGAGTAGATATGGCTTCTGATAGTTTTTCGCAGTTAGAAAGAAAATGACTTTTTCTAATAAGCGCATCAACAGATGATGGCCTAATTTCTAATGCTTTTTCTATAGATTCTAGTGCCTCATCTACTCTATTTAGATTAAATAAAGCCAGTGAGATGTTGTAATGTGATTGAAAGTCCTCTGGATGTAAAGTTATATATTTACTAAGGAGTAAGAGAGCTTTGTTATTTTCTTCCATAGCTAGATAAACCTTTGCTTTTAGGTAGATATGTTTTGGTGTTGATTTTTCAAATTCTGATGCCTCGTCAAAACATTCTAAAGCCTCGTCTAAAAGTCCTAAACTAAATAGGTATGATCCTTTTTCGTAGTATATATTAGGGTTGCTATTATCTATATCTAATGCATCTTCAAAACATTGTAGTGCCATTTGAGGCTTTTTCATAAGCGCGTAAACCTCGGCTTTGTTTATGTGGTAGGTTGTTTCTGTTGGATTTATTTCTAATGCTTCGTCTAAAACGTCTATAGCTTTTTCATATTTTTTTAAATCCTGATAGCATAGGCTTAAACCAGATAGAGAATGGATTAAATTTGGATTTAAGCTCAAGGCTTTTTCAAATGAAGCAATAGACTTATCAAGATAGTCAGGTTTTTCTGTTTTGTGGTAAAGTCTGTAATTGGCATTTCCTAGTTGGTTATATGCAGTGGGAAAAGATTTGTTTATAGAAAGGCATAACTCATACTGTTCTATTGCAGTTTCGAAGTCTTGTAAGCTAAAATAAATATTTCCCTTAAATATATATCCCATTAATACAGAAGAATCTATGCTTAGTCCTTTTTCTATTTTAGATAATGCTTCTTGATATTCTTGTTTTTGGGAAAGCATATTGCCAAGATAAATATAGCTTTGAGCATAGTCATTTTGTATTTCTATGCAGTTATTATAGTATGTAAAAGCCTCATCAAACTCACCTATGCAATGTAAACAGCGAGCTTTTCCAAAGAACGCATCAGCTAGAGTTTCATCATTCATTTCAATGGTTGACTCGTAATATTCAATCGCTTGCTTATACCTTCCTAATATATAGAGGGTGTTGGCAATTGAAATAACGGCCTTAGAAGAGTCCGGAATTTCTTCAAATACGTTCATATATTCGTCTAGTGCTTCATCAAATCGCCCTTGACTAAATAAATTATCTGCAAAGGAAAGTGACTTTTCTTCTTCGTTTTTAAATCCGTCCATAACCTTTTCTAAAACTCCCAAAACTATCAATCCCTTCTTTTAAATATAGATAGAATGTTTTTGTTTAAGTAAATAGCGCTAAGACTTTGGTTTTTTATGAAATTTAGATTTTAAAGTGTGATTTTAAACTAGAACATGTTGATTACGAATTTTAAATAAAACTCTTATATATTATTAATTCGCGTGATATTTAAAAAATCCTTCTTTTTGATATAATAAATTTATATTTTTGTAATAAAAATTTAATTTTACTGTTTTTGCCTGCAAATCTAAATTTAACGTGATGTTGTTTTTCTTATTCCTAGTTACTAATCACCCCAGTGAATAGTAACAATTGACCCACTTACTATAAGATTTTACTGTTGCTAAAGTATAGCTTTTCTTTGTCATGTGTTATAATGTAATTTGCTTAGGGGGAGGTTATTGTTTTAGATTTAAAGGAGAGGGTATTATGTTGAAAAAAATAAAAATTGGAGATTTAATAATTGAGAATAATTTGTTTTTAGCGCCTATGGCAGGTGTAACCGATATGTCGTATAGAATTCTTTGTAAAGAGCAAGGCGTAGGTCTTAGTTTTACAGAAATGGTTAGTGCAAAGGCTATGTTCTATAATGATGAAAAAACTATAGCAATATCAAAAATAGCAGAGAATGAGAGGCCTTGCAGTGTTCAAATATTTGGAAGTGAGCCTGAAATTATGGGTGTAGCGGCAAAAAGATTAAGTCAAACGAATACAGCTATGATAGATATTAATATGGGGTGTCCAGCACCTAAAATAGTCAAGAATAATGAGGGGTCAGCTTTGATGAATGATATTTCTTTAGCTAGTAAGATAATTAAAAGCGTTGTTAGGAATTCTTTGGTACCTGTTAGTGTTAAATTTAGAAAGGGTTGGGATGATGATAGTATAAATGCGGTGGAATTTGCGATTATGGCACAAGAAAGTGGGGCTAAAATGATAACTGTTCATGGGAGAACGAGGAAAGAATATTACAGCGGTGTGGCGGATTGGGATATTATTCGTAAGGTTAAAGAGAAGGTAAATATACCTGTTATTGGAAATGGGGATGTAGTAAATGGTGAAAGTGCGAAAAAAATGTTTGAGTCGACAAAATGTGATGGCGTTATGATCGGTAGGGCGGCTAGAGGAAATCCATGGATATTTAGAGATATAATAGATTACTTTAGTATTGGTAAGGAAGAGGGAGAAGTTTCAAAAAGTAAAATAGTGGATATGATTATTCGACACTTAGAGATGAACGTGGAGTATAAGGGGAATCATACAGGGATTGTAGAGATGAGGAAGCATATTGCATGGTATTTAACAGGGGTTAAGAATTCAAGCACCATAAAAGATAAGGTGTTTAAGATGACAAATAAAGATGAGATTATTGAATTATTAAAATGTTTTGCTAAAGGGTAAAAGTTTGGTTAATGGATTTTGCCTAAATTGAAAGAGGAGTTTTTTTGTTTTTGTAGAAATAGGTGTTATAGTAATTGAATATTTTTTGAAAAGGGGAATTTAAATGCTGCCCAAAAAAGATGATAATGTTATGTTAACTTTAGATATAGGTTGTAAGAATATTAAGATAGCGCAAATTATTAACGAACGAGATGAAAAGGTTTTAATTAAAAATTATGGAATTGCTCCAACGCCCAAAGGAACTTTCAAGGATGGCGTTATAAACGATGTTGAAAAGATCGCTTTAGCTATTAGGGAAACAATACGAAAACATGAAATTAAAGGCAGTAGGGTAAGTGCTATTATCTCAAGCGAACATATTGATTCAAAGCTTATGATAGTTGAAATAGATCCAAAAGAAAATGAGGATTTAGAGATAAAAAAAACATTAGATAAATACTTA
>CAZTHU010000026.1:0-12494 GCA_964613575.1 uncultured Eubacteriales bacterium
ACCCAGATTTAATGATCCATAGAATTATGAAGGAGCATTTAAGAGGGAGGTTCACTAAAAAGAGATTAGAATTATTAGCTGAAAATTTGCCTAGTGTAGCACTTAATTGTTCTGAAAAAGAGAGAGAGGCTGAAGAAGCGGAGAGGCAGACAGTTGATCTTAAAAAAGTTGAATATATGAAAAAATATGAAGGAGAGACTTTCGAAGGAATTATATCAAATGTAACAAACTTTGGAATGTTTATAGAGTTAGAAAATACAGTAGAGGGTCTTTTAAGACTTAGCAGTATGCATGATGATTATTATATTTATGATGATAAACACCATAGCTTAATAGGGGAAAGAACAGCTGAAAAATTTAAGATTGGTGACAGTATAAAGGTATTAGTAGCAAGAGTTGATTTAAAGGATAAGCAGATAGAGTTTGTGCTGGATAAATAAAGATTTATTTATTACAATTATTGTTAAAGGACGGTAGGGGGATTTGACCTGTGAATTGTAATCATTATTTTAAAAAAGAGGGATTAAATGTTAAAGGTAGCTTTTTGTACTTTAGGATGCAAGGTTAATCAATATGAGACTAATGCTTTAATACAGCTGTTTAAAAAAGAAAATTATGAAATAGTAGATTTTTCTTTAAAGGCGGATATATATATTGTAAATACATGTACAGTAACAAATTTAAGTGATAGGAAATCTAGACAAATGATACGGCGGGCAAAAAAATTAAATAAAGACTCTGTAATCGTTGTTACAGGTTGTTATGCACAGGTTTCAAAAGATGAGATATTAAAAATGCCCGAGGTTGATATTGTAACAGGAACAAAGGAAAAACTTAAGATTTTAGATATTGTAGAAGAATTTTTGGGATTAAAAAAAAGTGAAATAGAAAATAAGGTTTGTTTTGTTGAAAATATTTCTAAACATGATAAATTTGATATTTTTCAGGTAACAGATTTTAGTGATAGAACAAGAGCACATGTTAAGATACAAGATGGTTGCAATCAATATTGTTCATATTGTATAATACCATTTGCAAGAGGACAAATTAGGAGTAAGCCTTTAGAAGATGTAGTTAAAGAGGTTTTGCAAATTATACAAAAAGGTTATAGGGAAATTGTTCTAACAGGTATTCATACTACATCTTACGGTAAAGATTTAGGCATTGACTTGATAGACTTAATAAAAAAGATACACGAGGTTGAAGACCTTGCAAGAATAAGGTTAAGTTCGATTGAGCCAAATATTATAACAAAAGAGTTTATAAAGTTTTTAAATGAACATCCTAAAGTTTGTAGACATTTTCATATTTCATTGCAAAGCGGATGTAATAAAACCTTAAAAGATATGAATAGAAAATACGATAGCTATAGTTTTGAAAAGTGCGTAAACTTAATAAGAAAAAATCTTATAGATGCGTCTATTACAACAGATATCATGGTAGGTTTCCCGGGGGAAACGGATGAAGATTTTTTAGAGAGTTATAATTTTTGCAAAAAGCAATTTTTTGCAAAAATGCATGTATTTAAATATTCTCCAAGAAAGGGAACAAAATCCTATAATAGAAAAGATCAAGTAGAAGAGAGTAAAAAAGAAGACAGAAGTAAAATGATGATGGCATTATCTGGTGAGATGCAAAAAGAGTTTAATAGTACTTTTGTTGGAAAGACTATGGAAGTCCTGTTAGAAGATGTGGTAGAAAATGATAAAGAATTTTTGGCTGGATATACAGATAATTATATTAAAGTTTTAGCGAAAGCAGATTTTGAATTAAAGGGTAAGATTGTTAATGTAAAGATACAAACCGCTAACGCGGATTATTTAATAGGAAAATTATTACTTGTATAAAAGTATTTAGTGTATTAAAATGTATTTGTAAGGATAAGAGTAAATTTGAAAACTTGGAGAGTGATTTTATATGGAAAATAGTGAAACGGTTATGTACAGTGTTGAAAGAGGCAATGATAAAGAGGCTAGAGAAATAGTTGTTTCTGTATTTGAGGCTTTAGAAGAAAAGGGGTATGACCCTATCAATCAGATGGTAGGTTATATTCTTTCAGGGGATCCTACTTATGTCACTAACCATAAAAATGCAAGAGGTATAATTAGAAGATTAGAGCGTGACGAGTTATTAGAAGAACTTGTTAAGTTTTATATCAAGGAGAATAAAAAATAGAAGGTGAGTCTTTTGTAATGAATAGAATACTAGGACTTGATTATGGAGATAAAAAGGTAGGGGTATCGGTAAGTGATCTTTTGGGTATTACGGCTCAGAGTTTAACAATTATTTTCTTTAAAAATCAAAAAGAGTTAATTGAAAAGATTAGAGTTATTGTAGAAGAGCAAAATATAGAAAAAATAGTAGTAGGCCTTCCTAAAAATATGAATGGAAGTATTGGGTTTAGAGGTGAGAAAACTTTGAAGTTTGTGGAAACTTTAAAAGAGAATTTTGAACGGATAGATGTGTTTACGCTTGATGAAAGGTTATCTACTGTTTCTTCTAAAAACTTGATGATTGAAACGGGAGTAAAGCAAAAAGATAAGAAGAAAAAAGAGGATAAAATTGCTGCATCTTTTATTTTGCAGACATTTTTAGATAGTAAGAGAGAAAATTTAAAATTTTGAAAGAGAGGTATTTAGTATGTTAGAAAATGATGAAATAATTGAATTGATTGATGAAGAGGGAAATGAAGTAAAGTTTACCTATGAAGCTGATTTTGACTTTGAAGGAAACGAGTATGTTGTTTTAGCGCCTGCAGAACCAGAGCAAGAGGATGAAGAATATGCTGAGGTTGTGATTTTAAAGCTAAAAATAGGAGACGATGGTCAAGAGTGTTTAGAGACAATTGAAGACGAAAAAGAAGGTGATAGAGTTTTCCAAGAATTCTTAAGGCTTCAAGATGAGGAAGAATAGTAGTTTTGAAGGGATGATCCTTGATGCAAAGTAGGAAGAATAAGTACGATGTAATTATAGTTGGCGCAGGATGCTCTGGTGCATTTACTGCACTAGAGCTTGTCAAACAAAATAAAGATTTAAGTGTACTGGTCATAGAAAAAGGTCAGGCTATTGAAAAAAGAATATGTCCAAAAAGAAAAACGGGAAAATGTTTAGATTGCAAACCGTTTTGCCATATTACAACAGGCTTTAGTGGAGCGGGCGCATATAGTGATGGTAAATTATCTTTATCACCGGATGTAGGTGGGACATTAGCTGAATTTTTAGGATATGATAAAACTAAAGAACTTATAGATTATGTGGATAGTATATATCTAGATTTTGGTGCGGATAAAATGGTGTATGGGCTAACTAATAGTGATAAGATTGAGAAAATTAGAACAAAGGCTATACATAGCAATTTAAAACTTGTAGAATGCCCGATTAGGCATTTAGGAACTGAAGAGAGTTATAGCATTTACCAAAAAATACAAAATTTTTTAATAGCTAATAAAGTAGAATTTATTTTTAATTCACCGGTAAAAGATCTTATTATAAAAGATGGTAAGGCAATAGGGGTTGAATGTGAAGAAGTTTATTATTCAGACAATGTGGTTGTTGCTATAGGTAGAGAAGGGTCAGAGTGGCTAAAACAGATTTCTGACAAACACAGTATAGACAATGTGCCTTCTACTGTAGATATAGGTGTAAGGGTAGAGGTTAGAAATGAAGTGATGAAAGAAATAAATGAAAATTTATATGAGGGTAAATTTATTTATAGTACTCCTACTTTCGATGACAAGGTAAGAACTTTTTGTCAAAATCCTAGTGGGATAGTTAGTGTTGAAAAATATGAAGATGGTTTAGCTGTTGCGAATGGTCATTCATATAAGCATCTAAAGACTCATAACACAAATCTTGCTATATTAGTGTCAAAAAATTTCACGCAGCCATTTAAAGATTCTATTGGATATGGGAAAAGTATTGCAAGGCTTGCGAACATGATAGCTGATGATAAGGTTATAGTACAAAGGTATGGTGATTATAAAAGAGGCAGGAGAACTATTAATGAAAGACTTTATAGAAATAATATAATACATACTTTGAAGGATGCTGTACCAGGGGATCTTTCTTTGGTATTACCATACAGAATAATGAAAGGCCTAGAGGAGATGATTGAAGCTTTAAATGGAGTTGCGCCTGGTATGAATTCTGAAGAAACATTGCTTTACGGTGTTGAATGTAAATTTTATTCAAACAAAGTAAATGTCGATAGTAATTTTAAAACAAACATAGATTAATTGTATGTCTGTGGTGATGGTGCTTCAATTACTAGAGGAATAATGCAGGCAAACGTAAATGGTGTTTGTATTGCTAGGATTATTTCAGGGGTGGGAGTGTAAAAAGTATGCAAAAAGATATTGAGGAAAGGTTTATTAAAAAGGAAAGAAAGTTTACTGGAAATGTTGTTGGTATAGACATTGTGACAGTAAATCTTCCTAATGGCAAAGAAGCTACTAGAGATGTTGTTGTGCATCCAGGAGGTGCAACGATTATACCTTTGAGCGATGACAATTGCCTTTATTTAGTTAAACAGTATAGAGCAGCATTAGGGAAATTAATGCTTGAATTACCTGCAGGAAAGTTAGATAAGGGAGAAGAGCCATTAGATTGTGCAAAAAGGGAGTTAAAAGAGGAAACGGGAATAAAAGCAAATAAGATAAAAAAAATATCTGCCATAAATACAACACCAGGCTTTTGTGATGAAACACTTCACATGTATTTAGCAACAGAACTAGAGCTAGGAGAGGCAGAGCTTGATAAAGATGAGTTTTTAAACGTTGAAAAGATTACTATTCCTAAAACCTTGGAAATGATCGAAAATAATGAGATTACAGACTCGAAAACTATTATTGGCACTCTTTGGGCTGCGTATAGAGTTTGAAAAATATTTGAGAGGTGGAATGTTTTTTAGATATTATGAATAGATATTTCTAGAGTAGGCAAAAAAGTTACTACGAATTTTGAAGTAGTAGCTTTATTTTTTTGAGGTGGTTTTAATTGTTGATAAAATTTATAAGGCTATATCTTAAGCATATAACAAGTAATAAAACGATATATGTTTTATTACTTGTTATATTTTTCTTAGGAATTATTGCTGGTAATATATCAGTAAGAAAACTTATAGAAGAACAGCAAAATGAACTTTCTAAACATATCCAGGAATTTATGAATTTTTTTGTCATTGAAATGGTTGACAATATGGAACTTTTTAAGGTATCTTTGTATAGAGAGATACGAATGTTGTTGCTTATAATAGTTTTGGGGTTTAGTATTATAGGTATACCTTTGATATTTTTTAGTATTTTTATTAGAGGCTTTACATTGGGGTTTGCTTTTTCGAGTATCCTTGTATCTTTAGGTAAGGATGGTATTTTTACGGTTGCCTCTATAATTATTTTTAAGGAGCTATTACTAGTAGTGGTTTTTATTTCAGTAGCGGTAGCGGCGGTGATGTTTTCAATGGAGTTGTTAGAATGCTTTATTGGAAAAAAGTTTTCTTTTTATAATCGAAGAAATTTATTGAAAGCTAAAAAGGTGGTAGCTTATAATGAAAAAACGGATAAAGTAAAAATAAAAATCGCAAGATATTTAAGCTTTGTTGGTATGCAGTTATTCGTTTTGCTCATAGCAATAAGTATTGAAACAGTATTTTTACCCGTTTTCATAAAAATTTAAAAAATTTTTAAAAAAGTCTTCCATTTTAACATAATTCGTATTATAATGTGGTTGGTATTGGGAGAGAACAAGAAAAAATAAACATAAATTTTAAGAATAAGAGGTGTGTAGTGTTATGAGAAATATTGTTAAAAGTTTTATCGATTTTTTAGAGTATGACAAACATGTATCTAGCAACACATTACAATCGTATAGGAGAGATATCGAGCAGTATATGTATTTTTTAGAGCAAAAAGATATACAAAGTATATCTAAAACAAATGAAGATGTTGTAAATGAGTATTTGGGAACTCTAAAAGAAAAAGGGCGTTCAGCATCTACAATATCGAGGAATTTGGCTTCACTCCGTTCATTTTACAAATATACTACTAAAAATAAGCATAATGAAGTAGACCCTACAACTGGGCTTGAGTCTCCAAAGATCGAAAGAAAAACACCCCATATACTCTCAGCACAAGAGGTTGATCTTTTATTACAACAGCCAAATGTTAAAGATTTAAAGGGTTTAAGGGACAAGGCCATGTTAGAGCTTCTTTACGCAACTGGAATTCGAGTCTCAGAGTTAATATCTCTTAATTTAGATGATGTTGACTTTGAAAATGCAGTTATAAACTGTTCAATGAGTGCAAGGACAAGGCAGATCCCAATTACGAAATCTGCTGTTAAAGCTACGGAAGCATATGTAAAAGGTGCTAGAGATAGTATGCTTAGAACTTATGAAGAGCCAGCTTTATTTGTAAATGTAAGTGGTACAAGAATTACAAGACAAGGGTTTTGGAAGATTATAAAATACTATAAAAATCAAGCAAAAATACAAGCTGATATAACTCCGCATACTTTGAGGCATTCAGTAGCAGCGCATTTGTTGCAAAATGGTGCAGATATAAAGTCAATTCAGGAGTTTTTAGGACATTCAGATATTTCATCTACTCAGATTTATATGCAGTTTGCAAGTAATGAGTCTAAAGATGAGAATTAAAAAAATCTACTATTTGATAAAAGGTCCTCTTGGAATAAATTTCAAGAGGGCTTTATCGTTAATTAAAGGAGTTGATTTAATTGAAAAGAGTAGTTTTAATTGTTTTAGACAGTGTAGGGATAGGAGCCTTGCCTGATGCTACTACTTATGGAGATGTAGGTGCTAATACATTAGGAAGTGTTGCACGAAAATCATCAAACTTTTCACTTCCAAATATGCAAAAGCTAGGATTAGGAAATATTGAGGATATAGATTACATAGAAAGCGAAAAAGAGCCGATGGGTTCTTTTGGAAGGCTAGCAGAAAAATCCTCGGGTAAAGATACTACAACCGGTCATTGGGAAATTGCAGGTGTTAAACTAGACAACCCTTTTCCTGTTTATGAAAATGGTTTTCCAGAAGAAATTATTAAAGAATTTGAAGAGCGGATAGGCACAAAAACGCTTGGTAATTTTGCTGCTTCAGGTACAAAAATCATAGAAGAGCTTGGTAGTGAGCATGAAAATACAGGATATCCTATAGTGTATACTTCTGCAGACAGTGTTTTTCAAATAGCGGCGCATGAAAATGTAATATCGATCGATAGGCTTTATGAAATGTGCCAGATAGCTAGGGAACTTTTAACTGGAGAACATGGGGTAGGAAGAGTTATTGCAAGACCTTTTGAGGGGAAAAAAGGAAACTACAGAAGGACGTCTAGAAGAAAAGATTTTTCAATTAAACCTACACAAAAAACAATGCTTGATATTATTAAAGAAGAAAACTTTTTTGTTAAAGCTGTTGGGAAGATTGATGACATTTTTGCATCGCAAGGGATAACTCATAGCGTCCATACTCATGGAAATATGGAGGGGGTGGACAAGACGGTTGAATATATGAAAGAAGATTTTGAAGGCCTAATATTTACAAATTTAGTAGATTTTGATATGCTTTTTGGACATAGAAACGATGTGGATGGTTATGCAAAAGCTTTAATGGATTTTGATAATCGTTTACCTGAGCTTTTAGCTTCTTTAAAGAGGGATGACGTTTTGATCATAACAGCAGATCATGGTTGTGATCCAGCTTTTGAGGGTACCGATCATACAAGGGAATATGTACCATTGTTGGTATACGGTGATCAAATCAAAGCAGGAATTAACTTGAAAACGGGTGAGACGTTTGGCGATATTGCTACAACAATACTTGATATATTGGGAATAAGAAAGACCGTAGTAGGGACCTCTTTTTTTAGTAAAATTAACAAGAGTGTTTGCGTACAAGATGAAGATCCGCATTAGAGGTATTGAATGTACAGTAAATACATTTATTTGATAGAGGTGATTTAATGAGAATGTATGATATTATAGAGACAAAAAGGGATAATATGGATTTGTCTAAAGAACAAATAGATTTTTTTATTAAAGAGTACTGTAATGACAATGTTCCAGATTATCAAGCCTCTGCACTGCTTATGGCAATTTTTATAAATGGAATGAATCAACGAGAAACAGCTGATCTTACATATGCTATGGCAAACTCAGGGGATGTGTTTGATTTGTCAGATATAACTGGTGTGAAGGTTGATAAACATTCAACGGGAGGGGTGGGGGATAAAACCACCTTGATCATAGCACCTATCGTTGCATCATTAGGAATTCCGGTGGCAAAAATGTCAGGAAGAGGCCTTGGTCATACGGGCGGAACTATTGATAAGCTAGAGTCTATACCAATGTTTAATACAAGCCTTTCGAGAAAAGAGTTTATTTCTAATGTAAATAAAATAAAAATTGCAGTTGCAGGACAAACAGGAAATTTAGCGCCTGCAGATAAACTGCTTTATGCTCTTAGGGATGTTACTGCAACGGTGAATAATATTTCACTTATTGCTAGCAGTATCATGAGTAAAAAAATTGCTTCGGGCGCTGATGCGATTGTACTTGATGTAAAAACAGGTAGTGGTGCATTTATGAAAACAGAAGATGGGGCGTATAAATTAGCAAAAGAAATGGTTAATATTGCAAATAATGTAGGAAAGAAAGCTATAGCCCTTATTACAGATATGGATGAACCTTTAGGCAAGTCAATAGGAAATAGCTTAGAAGTAATTGAGGCGATAGAAACTTTAAAGTTAAGAGGGCCTAAAGATTTAACAACTGTTTCTTTTGAGATTGCTGCTAGGATGGTACAGCTAGGATTAGGCGTGGATGAAAGTGAAGCTTTGAATAAGGTGAAAGATTTGGTTGAATCTGGCGAGGCATTAGAGAAGTTAAAAGAGCTTATAGAGTATCAAGGCGGAGAAAAAAGGGTTTTAGATGACTATTCTTTGTTTGGTGTGAGTAATTTTGTAAAAGAGATAAAGCTAGAAAGTGAAGGGTATATTGAAAAAATGGACACTGAAACCTTAGGTAAGGTGGCAGTTTTGCTGGGTGCAGGTCGTGATACAAAAGATAGCAAAATAGATAGTACAGCAGGTATTACCTTGGAAAAAAAGACAGGAGATAAAGTTTTCCCTGGGGATGTCTTAGCTAAAATTTACGCAAATGATAAAGCCAAATTAGAACAAGCTGAGATTAATTTACTTGAATCTTTAACTATATCTAGCAATGAAGTAAAAAGAAAGCCTTTGATCTATGGTACGGTCAGTTAGGATAAGTATTAGAATTGAGTGGGAACAGATGTGCTTACTTGGGTTTTCTTTAATAGATGTATTTAACCATTAACGAGTAATAGCATTTACAGATAAGAAGTTAGAAATGAAAACTTAGGATAAGGGGTGGGGCGAATTGAAAAAAGACTTTAATATGAAAAAAGGATTTACAATGATTGAGTTAATGTTAGTTATGACAATTATTGGGATTTTAGCTGTTGTTTTGATCCCTAGAATGGGTGGGATGCGAGAGGGTGTTCGTGAATCAAGTGTTGAGTCTAATATGCTTGCAGTCAGGTCAGTTTGTGAAAGATATATAGATGATTACATTTCGCCGTCTGCTTTTTTTGCTAGTATAAAGGACGAATTAGACGATAGGAGTCTTGAAAATCCATTTACAGATGAAACGAGTATTGTAACTGTTAATGCTATAGCAGGTGACTCTGACTGGGATGGGGATAATGAGGGCGCGGCTGTACAAATGTGGCAACAAACAGGTTCTGCAATAACTCCAGGAAGTATGTTTGCAAAAGACTTAGATGGTGGACACAGTAGCATTAATTCAAGAGGGTCTGTAATTGTTGCAGCAACAACTGAGGCTGGATTAACCGTACATTTATTTGCATATGATAGTCATGGTAACTCTATGACATCAATGGATGAAGCGCCTCGCGTTTTTCAAACAAGGTAAACAGAAAACTTAGTTTTCAGGTGATGCTAGGGAATCGGATAATGGCAAGAGAAGAATTAGAAACCTAATTCTTCTCTTGCTTCTACAAAGCACCTAACTGCAAAGTTAAGTTCTTCTTTAGTGTGAGCTGCAGAAACTTGTGTTCTGATTCTTGCCTTTTTCTTTGGAACAACTGGGTAGAAAAATCCAATTGCATACACGCCTTTTTCTAGTAGAAGTTTTGCCATGTCTTGAGCTAAATTTGCATCTCCAAGCATTATAGGTACGATTGGATGAATTCCTTCGTTTATCTTAAAGCCATTTTTAGTTAGAAGTTCTCTGTAGTACATTGTATTTTCATGTAGCTTATCTCTTAAATGGGTAGATTCTGTAAGCATGTCTATTACTTTTATTGAAGCAGATACTATGTTAGGTGCTACTGAGTTTGAAAAAATATACGGTCTTGAACGTTGACGAAGAAGCTCTATAATTTCTTTTTTTCCGCTTGTAAATCCTCCACTAGCACCGCCTAGTGCTTTACCAAAAGTACCAGTAATAATATCAACCCTATCCATACAATTACAGTATTCGTGTGTACCTCGCCCTTTAGTCCCCATAAAGCCTACAGAATGACTATCATCTACAGCTACTAGAGCCTCATATTTTTCTGCCAGGTCGCAAATCCCTTTAAGGTTTGCAACTATACCATCCATGGAAAAAACACCGTCTGTTATTATTAGACGGATTCTAGCATTTTTAGCTTCTTTTAGCTTTTGTTCTAAATCGCTCAAATCATTATTTTTGTAACGAAACCTTTGTGCCTTGCATAGCCTAACGCCATCTATTATACTAGCGTGGTTAAGTTCGTCACTTATAATAGCATCTTCGTTTCCTAGTAATGTTTCAAAGAGCCCTGCGTTTGCATCAAAACATGATGTGTATAAAATAGTATCTTCCATACCTAAAAAACTAGACATCTTTTCTTCAAGTTCTTTGTGAATTTTGGTGGTTCCACAAATAAATCTTACAGAAGAAAGACCAAAGCCCCATTCATCAAGACTTTGCTTTGCGGATTCAACAAGGTGAGGATGGTTAGAAAGACCTAAATAATTATTAGCGCACATATTAAGCAGATTATCCCTACTTGAAACATTTACTTTTGAGCTTTGAGGTGTTGTAAGTATACGCTCATCTTTATAAAGTCCTGATTTTTTAATTGAGTCTAATTCCTGATCAAAGTGATTCTTTACTTGTTTAAACATGTTTTACCCTCTCTTTCTAAATTTATTGATTATGTCTGATGACGAAAAATGTGTTTTTCTAAATCTTGTTAGTAAGGTTCTTTATTAAATTACCCATTTTATTTATTTATTCCCAATCTAATATAACTTTACCGCTTTTCCCTGAGAGCATAACGTCAAAACCTTTTTGATAATCTGTATAGTGGAAACGATGAGTAATAACGGGAGTAATGTCCATTCCAGTTTTTAGCATTACAGACATTTTATACCAAGTTTCGTACATTTCACGTCCATAAATTCCTTTTATGGTAAGCATGTTAAACGCTACTTTATCCCAATCTATAGAAGTATTGGGCTGGTGTATTCCTAAAAGAGCAATCTTGCCACCGTGAAACATATTGTTTATCATATCTTGAAAAGCAATTTGGCTACCTGACATTTCAAGACCTACATCAAAGCCTTCCTTCATACCTAGTTCTTTTATAACATCTTTTAAGTTTTTTTCCTTTGCATTTACAGTCATCGTTGGATTTAGTTTCTTAGCAAGCTCTAGCCTATATGGATTGATATCCGTTATTACTACATTTCTTGCACCTGCTTGTTTTGCAACTGCAACTGCCATCATTCCTATTGGTCCAGCCCCTGTAATTAAAACATCCTCCCCTAAAAGATCAAAAGATAGGGCAGAGTGAACAGCATTACCCAAAGGATCAAAGCAACTTATTACATCTAATGGGATGTTTTCATCACAAAGCCAAACATTAGAAGATGGAATTGATAAATATTCTGCAAAAGCACCACTTCTGTTTACACCAACGCCTTGGGTAGATTTGCAAAGATGCCTTCTACCTGCAAGACAATTTCTGCATGTGCCACATACTATGTGACCCTCACCAGAAACTAAATTGCCTGGCTTAAATCCTTGTACATTTGCGCCTATTTGTTGGATTGTACCAACAAATTCATGACCTATTACCATTGGTGTGTGAATTGTTTTACTTGCCCAATTATTCCAGTCATAAATGTGAATATCTGTACCACAAATAGAAGTTTTTAGGACTTTTATTAATACATCGTTTAAGCCAACCTCTGGCATGGGTACATCATCTAGCCAAATACCATTTTGAGGGTATTTTTTGATAAGAGCCTTCATAATAAATTTTAAGCAAGGTATTTATTCCTTACTTGCCTCCTTTTTTAATATTTTGAAACGTTTTGATTTTTTGTGTTAAAATACATTATATCATTTAAGGGTTCTTTATCAATAGAAAATAAAAAAACTTAAAAAAAAGCCTCAAGCTT